>CABUTO010000036.1 GCA_902494535.1 uncultured Collinsella sp. | reverse complement strand
TCGAGGCCGAGAACAGGCAGGTCAGGTTCCTGGCCGCCCGGATATCGGAGGCCCTCGACGAGGCCGGGGCCCTCGAGGCCGAGACGGCGGCGCTGCTCGAGGGCGACGAGACCTACGCGTGCCTGCTCACCGTGCCCGGCATCGGCCCGAGGACCGCGGCGCAGCTCGCGGTGTCGGTCGACATCGGGAGGTTCCCGGACCACGACCACCTGGCCTCGTACTGCGGCATAGCCCCGAGGGTGAGGAGCTCCGGCACGTCGGTGAGGTCGGTCAGGGCGTCCAGGCGCGGCGACGCGAGGCTCAAGTCCCTGCTGATCTTCTCGTGCAACAGCCTGGTGAGGTCCTCGGGGCGCTACGGCGAGTACTACCGGGCCTGCAGGGCACGGGGCATGGGGCACGGGCGGGCGCTCAAGGCCGTCGCGAGGAAGCGGCTCAGGGCGATATACGCCGTGATGCGCGACCGGGTGCCCTACCGGGAGTAGCCCCGACGGTTGACAAAACTATAGGAACACCCAACGACCAGACAAAAATGACTAGTCATTGGGGACGTTCTTAAATGACTACCTTACAGCGCCAGCGCGTCGGCGACTTCGGAGGCGCAGGCCAGGGCATCGGACATGGCACTCACCACAAGCGAGCTGCCGTTGCGGGCGTCACCGGCCACGTACACCGGTGCGGCATCCGCGGCGACGCCGTCGACACGGGCCGCAAGGTGCGACCCCTCGGCAGCCATTACCGGCAGCGGACGACCAGCGGTGGCAACAGGCACGCTCACCGCATCGAACACGCCATGCTCGGGACCCGTAAAGCCGCAGGCGATGAGCACCAGCTGCGCCGGCACCTCGTGCTCGGAGCCCGCGATGCGCTCGGGCTTGCCGGCCGACCAGTCCAAATCGACCACGCGCAAACCCGCGGCCGCACCCTTCTTGTCTAGCAGCACCCCGAGGGTATCCACGCCCCAGGCACGCATCTCGCCGCCCATGGCGGCAATGGCCTCCCGCTGGCCATAGTCAGTCTTCTTCACATTGGGCCACTGCGGCCAGGGGTTGCTCGCCGCGCGCTTATCGGGCGCAGCCGGCAAGAACTCAAACTGGCGCACGCTGCGCGCACCCTGGCGCACCGCGGTACCCACGCAGTCGTTACCGGTATCGCCGCCGCCAATGACCACGACGTCCAGGCTGCGCGCGTCAATAGCGGGCTCGCCGCCGTCGAGTACCGACACGGTCGAAGCCGTCAGGTAGTCCACGGCGTACACCACGCCCGGAGCATCCACGTTCGCAGCCGAAAGCCCGCGCGGGGCACGGGCACCAGCAGCCACCACAACGGCGTCAAAGCCATCGAGCTTGGCCGCCACCGCAGGATCCGTCACATCGGCGCTCAGCTCAAACACAATGCCCAGCTCGCGCATGAGCGCCACGCGACGCTCGACCACGGACTTCTCGAGCTTCATGTTGGGAATGCCGTACATGAGCAGACCGCCCGGGCGGTCATCGCGCTCAAACACCGTCACGCGGGCGCCGCGGCGGGCGAGCTCCCATGCTGCCACCAGGCCAGCAGGACCGGAGCCCACCACGGCGACCGTGGGTGCGCCCTCCCCCGCCGGCTCAAAGCGACGCGGGCCACCGTTTGCCCATTCGTGGTCGCTGATCGCACGCTCGTTGTCATGGATCGTCGTGGGCTGACCGTCGACCGACCCCAAGTTGCATGCGGCCTCGCACAGCGCCGGGCACACGCGGCTCGTGAACTCGGGCATGGGCGAGGTGAGGGACAGACGCTCGGCAGCCTCGTCCCAGCGGCCGCGGTACACCAGCTCATTCCACTCGGGAATCAGGTTATGCAGCGGGCAGCCGCTCGGGCGTGCCTTGCCAAAGCTCGCGCCCATCTGGCAAAACGCCACGCCGCACATCATGCAACGGCTCGCCTGGGCGCGACGTGCATCGTCATCGAGCTCCACGTACAGCGGATCAAAATCATGGCTGCGCTCCTCCACGGGGCGAAGCTCGTGGGTCACGCGATCGATATCAAGAAAAGCACCGGGCTTACCCATGGCACTTACGCCTCCTTCTTGGTCGAAGCAACAGAGCTGGCAGCCACGGACGCAGCGCCCGCAGCACCGCCCGCAACATCAAAGCGGGCAACGTCGGCAGCGTCGGCGCGACCGGTCACGATGTCAAACGCCAACTCCTCGCCCTGCGCATGCGTCTTGTCCACGGCCTCGGCCGCAGCGACAATCGCCAGCACGCGCTCGTACTCGGTCGGAATGACCTTCACAAAGTGCTTGCTCATCGAGTCGAAGCTGTAGAGCAGCTTAATGCCGCGCGGGCTCTGCGTCGCGTCCACGTGCTCTTGGATGAGCACACGAATCTGCGCCAACTCGTCGGCCGTCGGGGCCTTGAGCTCCACGCTCTCATGGTTCACGCGGGCGTCGAGCGTGCCGTATTGGTCAAAGACATAGGCCACGCCGCCCGTCATACCGGCGGCAAAGTTCTGCCCGACCTCGCCCAGGATGAGCGCCAGACCGCCCGTCATGTACTCGCAGCCATGATTGCCGCAGCCCTCGACCACCACGGTGGCACCGGAGTTACGCACGGCAAAACGCTGGCCGGCAAGACCGTTAATGAAGCCGCGGCCGCTCGTAGCACCAAAGAACGCAACGTTGCCCACGATGATGTTCTCGTCGAACTTGTAGGTCGCATGCGGATTGGGGCGCACCGACACCTCGCCGCCCGAAAGGCCCTTGCCAAAGTAATCGTTGGCGTCGCCGCACACGTTGAGCGTAATGCCGCGCGGCAGGAAGGCGCCAAAGCTCTGACCGGCCGAACCATCGCAATCGATGGTGATGGAGCCGGCGGGCAGGCCCTCGGGATGCGCCTTGGTCACCGCATTGCCCAAGATGGTGCCCACGCAGCGGTTGACGTTGGCGATATCGGCGCGGAAGCGAATCGGACGCAGGTGCGCACGGGCATCGGCCGTATAGGGCACAAACAACGTGGAGTCGAGCGTCTTGTCGAGCTCGCTGTCCGCAGCCATCTGGGGCAGGAAGTGACGGCCGTCGGCACCCGGGATGTGGGCACCAAACTCACAGGTCGCGCTCGCCAGCACGGGCGACAGATCCAGCAGGTTGGCCTTGCGGTTGCCCGGGACCTCGATCTGGCGCAAGCACTCGGGATGGCCGACCATCTCGTCGACGGTGCGGAAGCCCAGGCTCGCCATGACCTCGCGCAGCTGCTCGGCCACAAAGAGCATAAAGTGCTCGACGTGCTCGGGCTTGCCGCGGAAGCCGCGACGCAGGCGGCAGTTTTGCGTAGCGATGCCGGCCGGGCAGGTATCCTGCTGGCAGTCGCGCTGCATGAGGCAGCCCATGGAGATGAGCGGCATGGTCGCAAAGCCAAACTCCTCGGCACCCAGCAGGCAGGCGACGGCAACATCGGTGCCGTCCATGAGCTTGCCATCGGCCTCGAGCACCACGCGTGAGCGCAGGCCGTTTTGCAGCAGCGTCTGCTGGGCCTCGGCAAGGCCAAGCTCCAGCGGCAGACCGGCGTGCCAGATCGAATCGCGCGCCGCAGCACCGGAGCCGCCGTTGTGGCCGCTGATCAAGATCTTGTCGGCGGCACCCTTGGCCACACCGGTGGCGATGGTGCCGACGCCGGCCTCGCTGACCAGCTTGACCGACACGCGTGCGCCGGGGTTGGCGTTCTTAAGATCGAAGATAAGCTCCGCCAGGTCCTCGATGGAGTAGATGTCGTGGTGCGGCGGAGGCGAGATCAGGCCGATGCCGGGCGTGGACTGACGGACCTCGGCGATCCAGGGGTAGACCTTCTTGCCGGGCAGGTGGCCGCCCTCGCCGGGCTTGGCGCCCTGGGCCATCTTGATCTGAATCTCGAAGGCGCTGCACAGGTAGCGGCTCGTCACGCCAAAGCGCGCGCTTGCCACCTGCTTGATGGCGGAATTCTTGGAGTCACCGTTAGCCAGCGGGGTCTCGCGACGCGGGTCCTCGCCGCCCTCGCCCGAGTTGGAACGGCCGTGCAGGCGGTTCATGGCGATGGCCATGCACTCGTGTGCTTCCTTGCTGATGGAGCCGTACGACATGGCGCCGGTGTTAAAGCGGCGGACGATGTTGAGCGCGGGCTCCACCTCGTCGAGCGAAACCGGCGTGCGACCGTTGGCATTAAAGTCCAGCAGGTCACGCAGGCGCACGGCACGGCCGGTGCGGTGCAGGCGGGCGCTGCACTCCTTAAAGGTGTCGTAGCTGTCCTCGCGGCAGGCGGTCTGCAGCAGGTAGACGGTCTGCGGGTCGATAAGGTGATCCTCGCCGCCGAGCGGGCGCCACTTGGTCAGACCCAGCGTGGGCAGCTGATCGGGAGCCGGGCTCTTGAGGATAGCGAGCGCGGCGTCGTAGCGCTCATTCTGCTCGCGCTCGACGTCCTCGACACCCATACCGCCCACACGGCTCACCGTGCCGGCGAAGTACGCGTTGACGAACTCCGGAGTGAAGCCCACGGCCTCGAAGATCTGCGCGGAGTGGTAGCTCTGCACCGTGGAGATGCCCATCTTGGACATGATGGAGACGATGCCCGCCGTCGCGGCCTTGTTGTAGTTGGCGATGCCCTGCTCGGCTGTCACGTCCAGATCGCCGTGCGCCGCCAAGTCGCGGATGCACGCATGCGCGTTGTACGGATAGATACCGCTCGCGGAATAGCCCACCAGCGCCGCAAAGTCGTGCGGGGACACGGCGTCGCCACACTCCACCACGATGTCGGCAAAGGTACGCACGCCGGCGCGGATCAGGTGGTTGTGCACGCAGCCCACGGCGAGCAGCGACGGCACGGGCACCTCGCCCGCTCCGGCGCGATCGCTCAACACCACGATGTTCACGCCGTCGCGGACCGCGGCCTCAACGTCCTCTGCAAGCTGCTTGAGCGCAGCCTGCAGCGCACCCTCGCCGGCATCGCGGCGGTAGACGGCACGGAAACGGCGGGTCTTAAAGCCCACGCGGTCGATGGCGCAAATGCGGTCGAACTCCTCCTCGCTCAGCAGCGGGCGCTCCAGGCGCACCAGCTGGCAGGCCGTACGGGAGTCCTCGAGCAGGTTGCCGTGGTTGCCCAGGTAGAGCGTGGTCGAGGTGACCATATGCTCGCGAAGGGCGTCGATCGGCGGGTTCGTGACCTGGGCGAACAGCTGATAGAAGTAGTCAAAGAACGAGCGCGTCTTCTTGGACAGGCAGGCCAGCGGCGCATCGATACCCATCGAGGCGAGCGGCGCCTTGCCCTGCTGGGCCATGGGACGCACGACTTCGTCAACATCATCCCAGTGATACCCGAGCTTGGCCATGCGCACGGCGGCGGGCACCTCGGCGTCCTCGGCGGGCGTGGGCGCGACGGGCTTGTCGAGCGCGTCGACGGTCAGCGTCTCTTCGGCGATCCAGTCGCGATAGGGCTTTTCCTTGGCGTAACGGGCGCGCAGCTCGTCGTTGTAGATGACGCGGCCGCGGGCAAAATCGACCTCGAGCATCTGGCCCGGTCCCAGACAGCCGCTCGTCAGGATGTTCTCGGGGCTCACCTCGATGGTGCCCACCTCGCTTGCCAGCATAAAGCGACCGTCGCGCGTCACATAGTAGCGGGCGGGACGCAGGCCGTTACGGTCGAGGGCGGCACCCAGCGTGCGACCGTCGGTAAAGGCGATGGCCGCCGGGCCATCCCACGGCTCCATGAGCATGGACTGGTAAGCGTCGTAGGCGCGGCGCTCCTCACTCAGGCTGTCGTTGTGGTCCCACGGCTCGGGCAACAGCATGGACGCGGCACGAGTGAGCGGACGGCCGTTCATGACCAGGAACTCGAGTACGTTGTCCAAAATCGCGGAATCGGAGCCCTCGCGGTTGATGATGGGCATCACGCGCTCAAGATCGTGCTGCAGCACGGGGCTGTACAGGTTGGGTTCGCGGGCGCGGATCCAGTTGACGTTACCCTTGAGGGTGTTGATCTCGCCGTTGTGGATGATAAAGCGGTTGGGGTGCGCGCGCTCCCAGCTGGGCGTGGTGTTGGTGGAGTAGCGCGAGTGGACGAGCGCCACGGCCGTTTTGACGGCGGCGTCGTTGAGATCGATGAAGAAGCGGCGCATCTGCGTGGCGACCAGCATGCCCTTGTACACGATGGTGCGCGAGCTCATGGAGCACACGTAGAAGATCTTGTCGCGCAGGGCGAACTCGGCGTCGGCCTTCTTTTCGATGGTGCGGCGGCACACATACAGACGGCGCTCGAAGGCGTCGCCGGCGGGCGTGTCGTCCGGACGGCCCAGGAAAGCCTGCAAGATGGTGGGCATGCAGGCGCGGGCTGTCTCGCCCAGGTCGTGCGGGTCGACCGGCACCTCGCGCCAAAAGAGCAGCGGCACGCCGGCCTCGGCGCAGCCCTCCTCAAACACGCGACGGGCATCCCCTACGCCCTTGTCGTCCTGCGGGAAGAACAGCATGGCCACGCCATAGTCGCCCTCTGCCGGCAGAATCTGGCCGCACTTTTGAGCCTCTTTGCGGAAAAAATGATGCGGAACCTGGAACAGGATGCCGGCGCCGTCGCCGGTATTCTTCTCGAGTCCCGTGCCGCCGCGGTGCTCCAAGTTGACCAGAATGGACAGCGCGTCGTCCAGGATCTGGTGATGGCGCTCGCCGTTGATATCGGCGAGCGCGCCGATGCCACATGCATCGTGGTCGAATTCGGGGCGATAAAGGCCCTGCTGCTGAGCGGAATCTGCCTGCATCGCGATCCTCCCCTAGATATTAGACAGTCAGTTGCATAGGCATACTAGGAGCATCGCCGGCCCGTTGTGTTTCCCACCCGTTTCGAAACAATCGCGTAACGCGCGCCTTACGAGTGGACACCGCCGACCTCAAGGACGACGACAAGGGCCCCAAGTTCGGCCCGTATGCTCACCGCTTCAAACATCTCAATCCGTAACAGGAAGACCCAATTTTGGCGCCTAGATGTTACAGATTGAGATTTTCTGCAGGACGGTTTTGGTTTGTCTCAATCTGTAACACGAAGGGCCGGTTTTTGCAGCCAACTGTTACAGATCGAGATTTTCCATAGGACCATTTCTTCCTGTCTCGATCTGTAACACCTGGGTCCAATTTCCATCCCTAGTTGTTACAGATCAAGACATTTCGGCAACTCCCTTTCACCATCCTATTCAAATACAATAATTTTGTTAGTCGCGGTTAACTTTTAAACCTAAAACGGGTATCCTTTGCGACGTCAAACAAACGGCACGCAGGAGCTCACCATGCTCAACCATCTCAAACATCATTTTGGCTCCCGGCGCACCGGTGGTCACGGAGGCCTAGACATTGCGCGGCATATCGGCCCCGGGCTGCTCGTGACCGTCGGTTTTATCGACCCGGGCAACTGGGCCTCCAATATGGCCGCGGGCTCGCAGTTTGGCTACGCGCTGCTGTGGATCGTCACGCTGTCCACGATTATGCTCATTGTGCTGCAGCACAACGCGGCGCACCTGGGTATCGCCACGGGCACCTGTCTTGCCGAGGCCACGACGCGCTACCTTCCCCGCTTCGTTGGACGCACGGTACTCGCCAGTGCCTATCTCGCGACTATCGCCACCGCCATGGCCGAAGTCCTGGGTGGCGCGATTGCCCTTCAAATGCTCTTTGGACTGCCCGTGCGCGCGGGCTGTGTCATCGTGGCGGCAGTATCGATGGCGATGCTCATGACGAGCTCCTATAAGCGCGCCGAGCGATGGATCATCGCCTTCGTCGGCGTGGTAGGACTCTCGTTTTTGGCCGAGCTTGCGCTGGTCAAGGTCGACTGGCCGCAGGCCGCCGCAAGCTGGATCACACCCAGTATGCCCACCGGCTCGGCCGCGATTATCGTGAGTGTCCTGGGTGCGGTCGTTATGCCACACAACCTTTTTCTGCACTCCGAGGTCATCCAATCCATGCACTTCGAAGGCCAAGGCGAGCAGGTTATCGAAGAGCGTCTGCGCTACGAGCTCTTCGACACGCTCTTTTCGATGGGCGTGGGTTGGGCAATCAACTCGGCCATGGTCATCCTGGCCGCGACGACCTTCTTTGCGCACGGCATGGTCGTAGACGACCTCGCCGTCGCAGCGGCCACGCTCTCCCCCATCTTGGGCCCGGCAAGCTCGACCATCTTTGCCGTGGCGCTGCTGTTTGCGGGCCTCTCGAGTAGTGTGACGGCGGGCATGGCGGCGGGCACCATCACCGCGGGCATGTTCGACGAGGAATACGACATCCACGACCGACATTCCTCGATCGGGGTGGCGGCCTGTTTCGCCGGCGCAGTGGCGGCGTGTCTGGTCGTCCCAAATCCTTTTGAAGGTCTCATCTGGAGTCAGGCACTGCTGTCGCTTCAGCTGCCGATTACGGTCTTTGTGCTCATACGACTCACCAGTTCACCCCGCGTCATGGGCAAATACGCCAACTCGCGCCCGCTCAACGCGCTGCTCGTAGGGATCGGCGTCATCGTGACGATTCTCGACATCGTGCTGCTAACGGGGATGTAATTGGGATGGCGTGACTGTCCAGATATAACGTCTTAATCTGTAACACGTGAGACCGTTTTAAACCGTCAGATAAATCAAAAGGGTCCCGGCCGAGAATTCGACCGGGACCCTTGGACAGAGCTATGTTCGGCTTTCGCCGTGTGCCTGCGAGTTACTCCTCGACGAGCTCAAACTGATCGGGACCGACGCCGCACACCGGGCACACGTAGTCCTCGGGCAGCTCGGGCGTGTCGACCTCAACCTCGTAACCGCAAACGGTGCACACAAACTTATACGTCTTCTTCTCCTCAGCCATGATGTTCTCCTCTCGAACGTGACTGCTGGTGTACTTACTTATTAGTATATATTCTCAATAACATAATACAAGTATTTTTAGAACATTTCTAGCCTTGATACGACGAGGCTTTGGGCGGCGTCTTGCCCTTTAGCACCTTGTGATAGTAGTCGTACGTCAGCGGCGTCTCGTCGCTCAGGCGCTCGGCATCCTCGACCTCGCCAATAAACAGCAGATGCGTGCCCACATCCACAGTGTCGATCAAACGGCAGCTAAACAGGGCCGCCGCGTGCTCGGGCACATAGGGCATGCCCAGAGCCGTCTCGCGGGTCTCGTATTTGGCAAACTTGTCATAATCGCTGCTGGTGCGGAACCCAAAGTTACCGATGTAGAGCATGTCGGCGGTCTGATCGATCACGGTCAGCGCGAACGCTTTGGCCGATGCGATGACGCCCGAGGTGACATTGTCCTTGTTCACGGCAACCGAAATACGCGGCGGCATGGACGTCACCTGCACCGCAGTGTTGATGACGCAGCCGGCGCGCAGCCCATCTGCCGCGGCGCTCACCACGTACAGGCCACTCGGCATGGTAAAGAACGCAGTTTTGTCCATAACGATCACTCCCCTAGCTCGGGTTGGAACCTCATGAATGTATGTACCCACAAAAAAGGCGGCACCCATAACGGACGCCGCCTTTGAGACATATGTGTTAGAACAGTAAGAAAGATGAGACGCCCGCAGTTGCGGTGAAATAGGGACTGAATAGCCCCTCAAACAGGCAAAACAGTCCGTATCTCACCGCAACTTATATAGAGCGCCTACCGGTTGCGTTCCTTGAGGGCGCGGTCGATCTCGCGTTGGACATCACGCTTGGCCATGTCCTCGCGCTTGTCGTAGAGCTTCTTGCCGCGACCCAGACCCAGCAGCAGCTTTACGCGGCCGTCGGTATTAAAGTAGAGCTCCAACGGAACCAGCGCATAACCACGGTTGCGAAGTTTGCCGTCAAGAAAGTCGATCTCCTTGCGGTGCAGCAGCAGACGACGCCGACGGTCGGGATCGCGATTCCACACGCCACCATGGCTATAAGGGTGGATATGCAGTCCGACGAGCCAGCACTCGCCGCCACGAATCAGCGCAAAAGTGTCAGTGATCTGACAGGCGCGCTCGCGAATCGACTTGACCTCGGTGCCGCTCAGCTCAATACCGCACTCAAACGTCTCATCGATAAAGTACTCGTGATGTGCCGAGCGATTCTTGGAAATGAGTTTGCGCTCGCGCTTACTGGGCATCGCCGGCCTCCTTGGCGCCATCGGAACCCTTGCCCGTAGCTTCGCGCTTTGCCTTGCGCTCGGCATTGAGCTCGGCATCGCTCTCGCGCACCAGTTTAATAATCGCCGCGCAGGCCTCCTCGCCCACCAAGTCGCGAGCACGCACCGTCAGGCGCGTCGCCTCCTGCTTGTCGCCGTCGCTTGCAGCATCGGTCGCGCACATAATCAGGCAGATGGCAATCTCGGCCGAAGGCGAGGTCGGAACGCCTTGCAGGGCCAGTTCACCCATCACGTGCTCGTCGCTCTCATCGGCGGCATCCGGATAGGTGGTATGGATCTTGTTGAGCAGGCGCGTCGTATGCGCATCGTTGGGCGCCAGGCGCAGCGCCAGACGCGCGCAGCCCACGGCAGCCGAAACGTTCTCGGTCTCGGGCTCCAAGAAGTACTGACCTAGATTGGCGTAAGCGCGGGCGGCGCACTTGCCATCGCTTGCACGCTCCAGCACCGAGAACGAGAGCGATGCCCATTCCTGCTTGTCCTCGAGTGCGCGGAACAGCTCGGCCAAATCCAAGCGATAGTTGCAGTTCATGGGGTCCCAACGCACAGCCTGCATCAGGGCATTACGAGCGCTCACATAATCCTGCTGGCGAATGTAGGCAAACGCCATATCAGAGTACAGGCGGTCAAACGGCACCTCGACCTGCACGAGCTCGCGCGGATCCTTCTCCACGCGGCGATAGGCCAAGCGCTCAAACTTGCTATCGAAGCTAAAGTATTGGCGCTTCTCCTCCGTCTTGCACTCAGCGTCGATAGACTCCTCGGCGAGCTCTACCAGACGCTCCAGCAGCGGCGTCGCCGTAGCCAGGTCGCCCTGCGCCAGATAGTTCTCGGCATACGTGATGTCTTGCAAGCTGATGGGCAGATCCATGGCTACTCCTCGATCTGAGCGAAACACGGCAGGCGCCGTACATACGGTCAATACACAAAACCCGGGTCTCTTACGAGGCCCGGGCGTTCAATTTTGGTAGCCCGTACCAGATTCGAACTGGTGATCTCCGCCTTGAGAGGGCGGCGTCCTAAACCGCTAGACGAACGGGCCATATGTAGCAAATGCAATGGCTGGGATGGAGGGAGTCGAACCCCCATTGACGGAACCAGAATCCGCTGTCCTGCCATTAGACGACATCCCAATGACTGCATCGCTGCGCTCGGCTGTGCCTTTGCGCAAGAAAGAAATATACGGGAAGTCTCGCCGTGACGCAAGCCCCAATTTTGACTTTTTTGAAATTCAGTCAAATTGGCCTAATTTAGTCCAACCCGTGAAGGACCTGTGAAGCCGACCGCTGTACACGAAGGGCAAAACGCCGCGAGCGGTAGCCGTCAACCGTTGGCAGATTCTACCGTGAAAACGATAGCACCAGGCAACACAATCGAAGTATCAATGATCACGTAGATATCGAGGCGCCATGGACGAAGAGCTTGATTACCTATGGGAGACCCTGGGCCTTGAGATCACTGCCGACCTTTGGCCCGAACGGGACAAAATCCATCCCACACTGCGCCCCGCCATTACTGTGGTGCAGGCAAAATACCGCCGTGCATCCTTTTTGATCATGCGGATGTCATGGCACGCGGGACTCCCCGACCTTAAGCGAATCCAGGCAAGCCTCGTCGAGTTGTCCGGCATGCCGACCGTCATATCCGAGGCGCACCTGGAGCAGCGCCAGCGCGAGCGACTGCAACAGCAGCGGATTCCCTTTATCTGCCCCGGCGTTCAGGCATATCTGCCCTTTATGGACGAGGAGTACTGGAGCGGCAAGCCCAACAAACACGTAAAAGTCTACGATCCGCACGAATGGGCACAGCTGGCGGACTGACTGAGGCAGGCCCGCCGGCGGAAAGTGCGTCCCAGATTTCAAGCTCAAACTGGCCCCTACTTTCCCGTCGAGCCCTCAACCGGAAACCGTGTCCCGCAATCGAAGCTCAGAATGGGACGTGCTTTCCGCAACCGGCCACTTTGGGAAAGTGCATCCCATTCTGGAAGCGAATTCCGGGTCGCACTTTCCGCAGCCGCTACAGCAACGCCTCGGCCCAAGCCGCTTCCCTAAAGCCGGGAATCGCAAAGTCGTCGCCCACCAGCAGCGGACGCTTGACCAGCATGCCGTCGGTCGCCAGCAGCTCGTAGCACTCCCGATCCGTCATGCCCGCATCCAGACGCGCCTTCAGGCCCAGCTCTCGATATTTCATGCCCGACGAATTAAAGAAACGCCGCACCGGCAGCCCCGAACGAGCAATCCAGGTCGCAAGCTCATCGGCCGTGGGGTTGTCCAAAACGATATCGCGGTCGATATACTCTACCCCATGTTCGTCCAGCCATGCCTTGGCCTTCTTACAGGTCGAGCACTTGGGATATTCAACAAACAGTACGGTCATGGGAATCCTCCGAATATAGATCGGCCAACGCAGGCACACGCCACACGAGGCGCCTTCGTATGATGGGCCAATTGTATCCCACGGGTCACACGCTAAACGAACCGTACCCCGAATCCGCGTTTGATGAACGGCAGCAGCTCCATTGCCTCGGGCGTGATATGGCCCGCAACGTTCATGCGCTCGTCACCGGGAAGATCGACCCGCGCAATCTCAAGCTCGCCTTCGTAGCGCCCATATCCGCTATTGCTCACAGCGATCGACCCCGCCTTTCGCGGCAGGCCGGCTCCGGCATCCGTCGGCACGGAATCCGGCTTAAGCTTCGTACGTGACTCCTGAGACCTAAAGATGAGGACACTCGAGTCGGGCCGGTCGTGATGAATCTGCCCGCGCACATAGGCATAACCGGGCTCAAGCTCGCATTGCAGGTCCACGTATCCGGCGGAAACTTGAGCAAACTGCGCCCAGCCCGCATCGGAAAGATCGGGGTCGCCGACCAACACAATGTCGCAATCGGCGCCATGTGCAAGCTCAAGCATATTGAGAGCAACCTTTGACGCGCGACCGCGCTGCGCCTCGACCGTCGGCAGTCCCTCGAATACCGGCCCGCGAACGTTAGCATCACCCGGCACAAAAGCCATGATTTCGAATCCAAGCGCCGCAAGACGAAGATTCGTCCGAGCAACATCTTCAAGAGCTAAACCGGTATAAGGCTTGGGGTAAAAATTGTGGCAGGCGGCAAAACGAGTCACATCGGCGCCGGCTTCACGCCACGATGCGATTTCATCAGAACTCACCGTCGATGCATTGACCACAATGCGAAATACACCGGACAGCTCCGCGACCCGCTGGGCGCTAAAACCATAGTCCAAACGAAGGTATTCCAACCCCAAATCGCGCAGGTCCTCGATGCGCTCAAGCCCGAGCAAATCGCACGTGCGAGGCCCCACATCGGCAATGAGCGCAATGCCGCGGGCGGAAAGCAGCGACAGAACATGACGGACTTTATCTGCATACGCCGCTCCCCCATCCTCGGGAATATGCAGCGAGGTGAACGCATAGCGCGCACCCGCCGCGGCACCGCGCTCAATCGTCCGCTCAATATCCTGCAGAGGGCTGGAAAGATAAATCGAAATACCCGTTTTCACGCTTCAACGCTCCTTTAAAAAAGGCCGGCGGAGCAGTTAGCCCCGCCGGCACAACCATATCATCAAGAAATCTGCCGCGCTCCGCGAGCCCTGAGCAACACGGCTCGCGATATCAAACTACTCGCCAAAGAACTCGTTGATCTTCTGCTCGTCGACACCGAAGAACCACGTCAGGACAAAGCCGGCGGCATAGGCAAGCAGCATAGCGGCAACGTAGCCGAGTTGCTGGCCAGGAACGACGATCAGCAGGCCAAACAGACCGGAAACGCCCTGAGAAACCGTGCCGATGTGAAGCAGCGCCGCGAGCGCGCCGCCAAATCCGGCACCCAGGCAGGCCGTCACAAACGGACGAACGAGCGGCAGCGTAACAGCATACATCAGAGGCTCGCCCACACCCAGGATTCCAACGGGAATGGACTCTGCGACGTACTTCTTGAGCTTGGCGTTCTTGGTCTTAAAGTACAGCGCCAAACCGGCACCGACCTGGCCGCCGCCAGCCATCATAAGGATGGGAAGCAGGTAATTGATACCCTTGGTAGCGCCGTCGGGATCGTTGAGCATAGCGTGGATCGGCGTGAGCGCCTGATGCAGGCCGACGGAAACCAGCGGCAAGAAGCCTGCCGACAGGATATAGCCGCCCAGGACGCCCAGCTTCTCGAAGATAAAGGTCAAAACGCTAAAGATGGCAGTCGTCAGCCATGCACCAACCGGCTGGATGACGAGCATCAGAGCAAAGGCGCCGATGATGAGCACCAGCAGCGGGGACAAGAACGTGTCGAGTGCGTTGGGCATAACCTTGCGAATCTGACGCTCCATCCAGGCAAAAAATGCGCCAGCGATGAGAGCCGCGATCATGCCGCCCGCTGCGGGGTTGTACTGCGCATTGGTGAGCGGCAGCAGAATGGCAGTGGCAGGATCAGCCGCGCCAGGCGCAAGCAGGGGCATGGCACTGTTGGCGATGCACATCATGCCGGCGATGCCGCCCAGCGCAGCGGAGCCACCAAACTCACGTGCCGCGTTATAACCCACCAAGATGGGCAGATAGGCGAACAGGGCCCAGCCCATGGAACGAATGCCCTGGTACCACCACTCGCCTGCAAGCGCGCCTGCCGTCGAGACGTTAATGACGTTGCAGATACCGTTGATGAGGCCAGCCGCAATGATGCCGGGAAGCAGGGCGACGAAGACATTGGAAATCTTCTTGAGGAAGGCCTGAACCGGCTTGGACTCGTACTTGGCCTTCTGCGCGGCCTTGTTTGTGGCCGCAGCGTCAACCACGCTCTCGTCAGCAACGCCTTTCGCAAGGCCGGTGAGCTTGGAGAACTCCTCGAGCACCTTATTCACCTTGCCCGGACCCAGCACGATCTGCATCGTGTCGTCCTCGACCAGGCCCATCACGCCGTCGAGTGCCTTAATACCCTCCGTGTCGACGTTGACCGTATCTTTGACGGTCACGCGCAGGCGCGTCATGCACGCCGCGTTTGCGAGCACGTTGTCTTTACCGCCCAAAAGGTCCAGCAGCTTTTGGGCCAGCTCTTTGTTCGTCATAACTCCTCCTTGTATTGGGTATCTCGTCTGGATGTCATATCAGCTCACGCCGCGCACCTATTGGGCGTCGGCATTGCTCTTCTCATGGCCACTCACCGCAGTACGGACATGGCCGTGCGCCCGTTCAAGAGCTACCGCAGCCTGCTCGGCATCGCAGTCCAACAGCACCGAGACAATAGCGGTTTTTACGTGGCCGCCGGCATCCGCAAGCGCCTGAACAGCGCGCTCGCGCGTGCAGTCGGTCGCTTCCATCACGATGTTCTGGCCGCGCACCACCAACTTCTCGTTCGTCTGCTGCACATCGACCATCAGGTTTTGGTACACCTTGCCAATCTTGACCATGGCACCGGTCGAAATCATGTTGAGAATGAGCTTTTGAACCGTTCCCGCCTTGAGTCTCGTTGAGCCGGTCAGCACCTCGGGACCGGGCACGGGCTCAATGGCAAGATCTGCGCTCTCCCCGATCTTCGACCCTTGGTTACAGGCAATTGCAATGGTCTTGCACCCAGTTGCCTTGGCGTACACAAGGCCGCCCACCACATAGGGAGTACGACCGCTTGCCGCCAGGCCAACGACAAGATCCTTGTCCGAGAGTCCACGCTCCCGCAGGTCGCTCGCGCCAAGCTCCTCGCTGTCTTCGGCACCTTCGACAGCCTTGATAAACGCCGTCTCGCCCCCAGCAATGAGCCCGACGACCAGATCGGGCGATACGCCAAACGTAGGCGGGCACTCCGAAGCGTCAAGCACGCCCAAACGACCACTAGTGCCCGCGCCCATGTAAAAGACGCGACCGCCGCGCTCAAGCGCCTCGGCAGCCCAGTCGATTGCCGTGGCAACCTGTTGCAACACTTTCGTGACCGACTGGACGGCACGGAGATCCTCATCGTTCATCGTCGTGACGATTTGCAGCGATGTCATCGTATCGAGGTCCATTGACCTTTGATTACGCTGTTCGGTCGTGAATTTTGTTAAATCGAGCATTTCATTCACCTCATCTTTCCTGTTTCTCGATGTAGTTTTGCTTTATGACATGCGTCGCCCGTTCGTAGTCGCTGGCAACGTAAGCAGCGTACAGGGCATCGACAACCATAAGCTGGGCCATACGCGAAGCCATGGCACCACTGCGGACCAAGGGTTCACTCGCAGCGACGCCGAGCACGGCATCGGCCATGGTGGCAAGCTTGGATGATCCATCTACTTTGGTAACGGCCACAACGGGACAGTTGTGACGTTGAGCCTCGACGGTGCAGTCCAGCACCTCTTGCGTCAAGCCCGAGTAGCTAAAGGCGATTGCCATATCGCCCTCATGCATGTTCTTGGCACATAAGAGCTGATCATGCCAGTCGTCGTACAGATGGCACTCTTTGTCGACACGCATGAGCTTTTGCGCCAGGTCGTGCGCGACCAAACGAGAGGCACCAATACCGAACAGATTGACCGCGCGTGCCCGCTTAAGACGGGCCGCGCATCGCTCCAAGACGGTGTAATCGAGCGTTCGCGCCGTCGCCTCGATCGTGCGCACGTTGCTTTTCATCACCTTCCCCACGATACGTTCGACGCTGTCATCCATGGAGATGTCCTCGAGGGCTACGTCTTTCTTGTCACCTAAGAGCGCCAGCTCGGCAATCAGTTCGCGCTGGAACTCCTTGTAGCCCGCAAAACCCAAACGCTTGCAAAAGCGCAAAATGCTCGAGGGCGAGGAGAACGTGACATCGGCAAGACCGCGGACGGACAGCCCGACCACCTCGTGCGGATGAGCGCTTACATATGCGATGACATTGCGTTCCGCCGGGCACGCGCTGAGCTCACGCTCGCGAAGCCGCAAAAGCAATCCGTTTGCCATCTCAAACACCTCCGTTGAGAAGAATTAAAGACCAACGAACGATTCGTACCGGATACAAACAGCTTTTGCGGTACATTGTGCCGCATCGTGGCGCACAAAGGGCGAGCGTTCTACCGCTCGCCCCTCAAATCCGACCGCTCGGAAATACGCGCGACACAAAATAATTCAACAAGGTCGCATTATCAGAAACGGGTTTGTTACCGGCTAGCGCCTCGCATGGGCGCCGATCGGCCGAGTCGCATGCCGCACCAACGCCGCTGCCAGCAATACCAACAGCATGGCGGTGACATAGCCCGCAGCATCGAATCCTAAATCGATAACGTCGAAATGCCTGCCGGGAACAAAGATCTTATGTACCTGATCGCCAACGGAGCAGGCGGCGCAAAAGAGCAATACGGGCACGCAACGGGAGCATACGCTCCACGGACGCCTGGAAAGGCAAACCACGACCACGGAGGCGAACAATCCGACGAAGAAAAACTCTACGGTATGGGCGACGCGACGGACGTTTGCGCCTACCCACATGCGAATGGAAGCAAGTCGACCAGGCTGGACCGTCGAGGCAGCCGGATTGGTACTCTCAGTCATGCCATCCCCCGCCTGAGTTTCACCCGTGATGCCGGTAGCCTGAACGCCCGTAGCCTGGCCCTCCACCACACGCGCGGTAGACTCGCTCAGCAACGACGTCTCCACCGCATTTTGCTCCGTCAGCACCCAGATGCCCGCCAGCGTTGCAGCGAACAGAACGATCGCGGTCCATCCGATTATCTGTTTTACGCGCGCCAAGGGCCAACCTCCTTTTTTGAATATCAGCGAGTGTAGCCCCCAATGGCATCGTCACCGTATCAAAATTTGAATCGCAACAGGAAGCGACAAAGCGACGCAAACCCCTACCCCGCCTCGCGCATCCAGCGATCGAACGTCCCCACGCACACGCCCAGGCACTTTGCTGCCTGGCTGCGGGTAATATCGCCCGCCTCATAGCTATCGCGCACCAGCTCAAACTGAGGAGGGCACGGCTTGCGAGGTCGACCGAAACGGACCCCTCGCGCCCGCGCCGCTGCAATTCCCTCCGCTTGGCGCCGATGGATATTCTCGCGCTCCACCTGCGCCACGTAGCTCAGCAGTTGCAGCACAATATCGGCAATCAAGACGTTGGTCACATCCGGCGCGCCGCTGGCCCTAGCGCGCGTGTCAAGCAATGGCATGTCCAACACCACAATGGCAACCCCGAGCTCCTTGGTGATGCGTCGCCATTCCTCAAGAATCTCGGAGTAATTACGACCAAGTCGGTCGATAGAAAGCACCACCAGCACGTCCCCGTCTCCCAGGACGTGCAGCAGCTCGCGATAATGCGGTCGATCGAAGTCCTTGCCGCTCGCATGGTCGGCATAAATATTCGCTGAGCCCACGCCATAGGCGCCCAGCGCATCCAGCTGCCGATTCAGATTCTGATCGCGCGAACTCACCCGCGCATAACCGTACACCGTCGCCATCTCATCCCCGCTTTCTTGTAAACCTGCCAAAAGGGACAGGTTTATTTTGGTAGGTTTTACCTCTCAAATAGCAGGTAAGCGGGCGGCCGAGCAGACGGCAAGGTAGCCACGATTCAAATGCGAAGGGCGGTCCCGAAAGGCCGCCCTCCGCTCCCCCACCATGAGTCGGGATTTGGCTAATGGATAAGCTTGAAGTCCAAGTGCCCACGCGTGGTATTGACGCGCGAGACCTCGATAATCACGCGCTGGCCCAGTTCATAGCGAGTCCCCGTGTCGGCGCCCGTCAGCGTAAGCGCGTCCTCGTCGAACTCGAACCACTCGTTGCCCAGGCTCTTAATTGAAACCAGGCCCTCGACCTGTGTTAGGTCCAAGCGCACAAAGAGGCCCATGCTGCTAACCCACGAGACGGTTCCGGCATAGCGCTCACCCAGACGGTCCTCATAGTACTGGGCAATCTTGATCTTTTGCGTCGCATGGCTGGCGGCATCTGCCGCGCGCTCGGCATCGCTACATGCGCGGCAGATCTGCGGCAGAATGCGCGGCAGCGACTCGCGCCCCTTGCCGATCAGCCGCGGCGTACGGACCAAGGCGTCCTTGCCGCCGAGCTGCTCATAGGCCAACTGCAGTTTGAGCACGCGGTGCACCACCAGATCGGGGTAGCGACGGATGGGACTCGTAAAGTGACAGTAGCACGGCGCGGCGAGCGCAAAGTGGCCCTCGTTGCGCGGCTTGTACAGCGCGCGCTGCATGCTGCGCAGAAGCAGCGTGTTGACGAGCGGTGCGTTGGCCGTACCGGCGGCAGCATCAACTGCAGCCTGCAGCTCATCGGGGCTCCCCAGGGCAATACCGGCAGCACGGCGATCGTCGATGATGCCTAGCTGCGCCAGCGCAACGGCAGCACCGTGCAGGCTATCGGGGCTCGGATCCTCATGCACACGATAGCAGGCCTCGATATCACGGTCTGCCAGCCACTCTGCAACGCACTCGTTGGCGAGCAGCATGGCTTCCTCGATAAGCGACGTGGCACACGAACGCTCACGCGCCACAATCTGCACGGGCACTCCGTCCTCATCCAACAGAGCACGAATCTCGGCCGTGTCAAAATCGACCGAGCCGCGGGCGCGACGGATACGACGGCGAAGTTCGGCGAGTTCGTTGGCGGCGACAAGGAAATCGCAGAGGTCGACGTTGTAGCCGCGGGCGACCTCCTCGCACGCAAGACCGCGCTCAAGCGCTTCCTCGCGCGAGGTCTCGGCAGCCGCAACATCCTCGGCCGCACCCTCCAGCACCGAATACTCAACCGCGCCGGCACGCACCAGCAGCGCCTCGGCGCCGTCATAGTCCATACGCACACGCGAGCGAATCACGCTGGGGTACGGATCGTAATGCCGCACGCGACCCTGTGCATCGAGCTCAATGTCAACGGTAAACGCAAGACGGTCCTCGTCAGGGCGAAGCGAGCACAGGTCACAGGACAGGCGTTCGGGCAGCATGGGAAGCACGCGATCGGCCAGATACACCGATGTCGTACGATGGCGAGCCTCAAGATCGATATGCCCGTCCCAAGCCACATAGTGTGAAACGTCGGCGATATGCACACCCAGCTTGTAGCCACCCTCGGGCGTGCGCTCCAGCGAAATGGCGTCGTCAAAGTCGCGCGCGTCGACTGGGTCGATCGTGATGACAAAGCGGTCGCGCAGATCGCGGCGGAGCGGGTCCTTAAGCGCCGCGGACACATCGAGCGAAAGCCCCTCGGCCTCGTCTAGCGCAGCCTCGGGATAGCTATCGGTATAGCCGTAACGCGCCATCACATATTGAACGCCCAAATCGGGCGCGTCATCTCCGCCAATGCGGCGTTCGATCGTCACAGTGCCCGATTCCAGGCGCGTCGGGTAGGTCAAAATGCGCGCGACAACAGCATCACCCGGGTGGACACCCAGACGATCCGCCGAGGCATCCTCGGGCAAAATGAAGAAGTCGGCCTTCAGGCGCGAATCGAGCGGCTCAATCACACCGAGCGGACCGGCGGTCTGGTACGTGCCCACCACGCTTATAGCTGCGCGCTCAACCACGCCCTCGATCACGGCGCGACGCTCGCCATGCGGGCTGTTCTTAATGCTCACGGCAACGGTATCGCCGTCCATGATCTCACGCTTGCCGCGACCCATGACCTTGTAGTCGCCATTCTCGGTTATGACATAGGCACTGTGCTCATGGAGCTGCACGCGCCCGGTCAGGTTCGGACGGCGTTCGCTGCGCACCGGCCCGCGCTTATTGCGAGCTCCACGCTTATGCTTGTTATTGCGCCCCATGGCGCCTCCTAACTATCGATTGCGAACTCCAAAGAGTCTACCCAAATGATTCGCTTTCCTGCCGTCCCCTAGGGATCAAAAAACGGGCCGCCCCATAAGAGACGACCCGTTGGAAGGGATGAATTCCAGGCATGCCTACACGCGCAGGTAGCGGCGCATGGCGATGGCAGAACCAAAGAAACCGATAATCACGCCGACCAGAATCAGCGCAGCATAGGTCACCAAGTAGTACTGCATCGGCAGGGCAAACGACATCCAGCCGATGCTCTCCTGCAGACGCGGAATCATCAGGTTGCGCAGCAGCTCCAGAACGCCGATGGAAAGCAACGAGCCCAAAATGGCCTGCAGCACGCCCTCGGTGATAAACGGGCCGCGAATGAAGCCGTTGCTGGCGCCGACCAGACGCATAATCGCAATCTCACGACGACGCGCCGTGATGGATAGGCGAATCGTGTTGTTGATGAAGATGAAAGCGATAAAGGTCAGAAGGCCAACGAGCACCACGGCGGCGATGCGGATGTAGTTGGTCACCTGGAACAGGCGGCTCACTGCCTCCTGGCCGTACAGCACGCTCGCGTTGACGTCGCCGTCATCCACGATCTTCTGGAAATCGGCATCCTTCTTGAGCTTCTCTGCCGTGCTCTCGACCTTGGACGGATCGTCCATCTCAATAGCGAAGGAAGCCGGCAGCGGGTTCTGGCCATCGAGCGCGCTCATGGTGGCGTCGGCGTTGCCCGACATCTTGCTCGAATACTCGGCCTTCGCGTCGTCCTTGTCCTTATAGGTCACGGACTTGACGTTATTCCACGTCTTAAGCTCGGCCTCAAAAGCCTGAACATCAGCCTGATCGGCGTCATCACTAATGAACGCGTTGATGACAACCTGATCCTCGACGGTGCCGATCACGGAGTTCAGCACCGCGGAGCCCATGATGAACAGGCCGATGATAAACAGCGAAAGGAAGATCGTGATGACGGCGCCGAGCGAGGTAGTCCAGTTACGGAAGAAGTGGCTGATTGCCTCTTTGAAGGAGTAGCCCACGTTAGTTGGTGCCATAGTTGCCGTAACCTCCCCTCTCCTGGTCGCGGATAACGTGGCCGCCTTCAAGGGCGATCACGCGACGGTGCATGCTATCGACCATCTCGCGGTCGTGCGTGGCGACGATCACGGTGGTGCCGGTGCGGTTAATACGCTCGAGCAGCTTCATGATGCCCAGCGAGATCGCCGGGTCGAGGTTACCCGTGGGCTCGTCGCAGATCAGCAGCGGCGGACGGTTGACCATAGCGCGGGCGACGGCAACGCGCTGCTGCTCGCCACCGGAAAGCTGGTCGGGCAGCGAGTCCATCTGATCGGCCAAACCGACCAGACGCAGCACCTCGGGCACCTGGCTGCGAATGACGCCCTTGGGCTTGCCGATGCACTGCAGGGCAAACGCCACGTTTTCGTAGGCGGTCTTTTGCGGCAGGAGCTTAAAGTCCTGGAACACGGCGCCGATCTGGCGACGGAGGAATGGAACCTTGCGGTTCTTGATCTTCATAAGGTCCTGACCGGCGACCAAAATGCGGCCGCTCGTGGGCTTGACGTCGCGGTTGAGCGTCGACAGCAGCGTGGTCTTACCCGAGCCGGAGTGACCGACCAGGAAGACGAACTCGCCCGGATAGATCTCGATGTTGATGTCGTCGAGTGCAGGCTTGTTGGGCTGTGCCGGATAGATCTTGGTGACATGCTCCATAAGGATGACGGGCTCGACACCGGCCTGCTTGGCCATCTTCTTGCGGCTGGCCTGCGGATCGATGGGCGCAAACACCGACGTAAAATCGGGGTTGTTGAGCGCGTTATCGAGGCTTGCGACCTCAGCTGCCTGATCGCTCTCGACCACCGGGGCAGCAGGCTGCGTGGGATCGGGAATAGCGGCAAAGAGACCGGACTGCGCAGGCTGAGGAGCCGGCGTCGCAGGGGCCATGGGGTCGGGAATGCCGGCCATGGTAGGCTGCGGCGTGGCGGCGCCAGCCTGAGGCTGCTCCACGCGAGCGGTCACGGCCTGAACGGGCTCAAAACCCGCCGCGCCGGAAAGCGCGACATCGCTGGTTGGATTGTAGGCAAAGGGATCGGATACCGGCTGTGCCTGATCTGCCGGCTGAGCGGGGGCCTGAGCAACAGGCTGGCCCTCTGAATCCGGAGTGGCGAAACGACTGCCCTGGACGCCTGCCTGCGTCTTGGGGGCATCATCGCCCGCACCGGAGGTACGGAAGTGGTTACCCACTGGTGCTCCTTATCGTCGTGCGTTTAAACTACATGAGCGCTTAGTATTTTAGCAGTATTAGCTTTGCTGCACATAAGAAGCATGGCGTGCTTAGGGATCCCGTCGGCCGGGCACAGGGCTACTCTCCAAATCGTCCTCGGACATGTCGGAGCCCCCGCTGCGCGCTTCGCGCGGCGGGGGCTCCTCCGTCCTGCGGAAAGATTTGGAGAGTAGCCCTGTGCCCGGCCTGCGATAACTAAGGGGTCGCCACGTTTATCTTGGGGTGCTGCATATACAAAGCTGGAAGGGTCTGAATTGCGCTTTGTCGATATATGCCCTTTTCCCTGATGGGACCGTGCTTGAGGGGCGTCTTCATGAGTTGCGGTGAAATAGGGACTGGTGGGGGTGCGGACAGAAAGTTGTACCGCGGGGCGGTCCGGACTGGAGGTTCGCATGTACAGCAGGGAGAAGGTCGAGCTCTTCCTCCTGGCGACGGAGGACGGCATGGGGCCCACCGCCGCCGCGGAGTTCGCGGGGGTCACGGTGAGCGCGGCCAAGAAGTGGGCGACGGGGCACCTCCCGCGCAGCTACACCGGCGGGGGCTGTAGAATCGTGGCGAGGAAACCGCCACG
>CABUTO010000035.1 GCA_902494535.1 uncultured Collinsella sp. | reverse complement strand
TGGAACGGGGGAAACGGCGGTCGACGAAACTGGAGAGGAGGTATTACGAGCTCCTGTGCGAATTGGAGAGAACGCTCCCGCAAACTGCCTCTTGACAACTTATAGGAGCGTCGGTTTTACAAAGGAAGATATGTTTTGTGCTCGGCCTGCGCCAAAAAGTCTACTCACTTAGCCCGAATCGAAGCCAAACAGATCAAAATCGAAACCGAATTGAGCCAGTCCACCGCAAAAAACGTTTGAACCCGTGCTTCTTGCGGTGAATCGACGCTACAGAGCGGCCAAAATGTCGGTCAGATTGTCGATAACGACATCGGCTCGCGATTGATCGAGGTTGACGCCCTCGTGCGGGCGCAGCGCCAGGACGCGGGCGCCGGAGCGCTTGCCGGCCTCGATGCCCAAAGGCGAGTCCTCGATAACCAAGCACTCGGCAGGCTCCACGCCCAGCGCTTCCATGGCACGCAGGTAGATCTCGGGGTCGGGCTTAAACGCACTGCACTCGTGGCCGCTGATGGTGTAGTCCAGCACGTCGGCGATACCGGCAATTTCCACCAGCTCGTCAATGAGCTCGCGATAGGACGAGCTCGCGATAGCGCACTTCACGCCACGCTCGTGCAGCTCGCGCATCACCGGCTCCGTCTGCTCGTTGAGCAGCTTGGCATACGGAACGGGATGGTCCGGGCTATAGACCTGCTTGTACTCCACGCGCAAACGCTCGCGCAGCTCAACATCGTCGGGCACCAGCGCCTCCCAAATGGCAGGCTCGTTAGACCCCGAAAGATCGGGGATCTCGTCAAAGTGGAAGCCCTTCTCCTCCATAAACGCCACGCGGCGGCGGTTGTAGAACCACTCGGTATCGACCAGCACGCCGTCCATATCAAACAGCACTGCCTTGATCATACGCATCTCCTCCCCACCTGCCAAAAAGGGACAGGTTTATTTTGGTAGGTTTTATCTGGGGTTTTATGGGGCGACGAACACGCCCTCCCCAGAGCAAAAAAGGGGACGGGGCGCAAACCCCATCCCCTCTCAATCAACCCGTAAGGTCTACTTACTTGTGATTAGTAGGAAAGCTTCCACATGTAGCGACGCATGGTCAGCGGGTGCTGACGGGCCTCGGCGATCTGGTTGCCGTACTCACGCATAACGGCGAGGTGCAGCAGCGGGTTGAAGTAGGTGATGACGCTCGCGGGCACGGCGTCAGCCAGGCCGTAGTCCTTGGAGTCGATCAGAGCGACCTTGGCGCCCATGCGCTCAAGGAAGGTGAGGGCGCGGGCGTCCATCGGACGGGTGGCGCCATCGGACATGAAGAAGACGTAGGGCTTACCCTCGGTGGAAACCTCGAACGGGCCGTGGAAGTACTCGCCGGTGTTGTAAGCGGCGGCGTCGATCCACTGCATCTCGGTGAACAGGAAGGCGGCGTGAGAATAAGCCATCTTCTCGGAGGCACCGGAAGCCATGAAGTAAATCATCTTGTCGTCCTTGAAGTCCTCGGCGAACTTCTTGGCGAGCTTCTTGCAGTGCTGAGCGGCGTTCTCGCAGAGATCGAAGATGTTGGTGAGGCCGGTGATCATGTCCTCGTAGTGGTCATAGCCCTCGGTCTGCTGAAGGATCTCGACAGCAAGAGCGATGGCATAGCCGGGCTTCTCGCACTTGGCAGCGTAGTTGGCGTGGAAGCCGTGAACGATGACGTGGTCGGCGTCGACGGTCAGAGCGGAGCCAGCCTTGTTGGTGAGGGAGACGACCGGGCAGTTGTGCTTCTTGGCGGTCTTGTTGGCCTCGACGGTCTCGGGCGTGGAGCCACCGAGGGAGCAGGTGATCACGAAGGTGTGCTCGTTGACCCAGGAAGGCGTGTCGTAGTTGAACTCGTTAGCGGTGAAGATCTGAACGTTCAGCTTGTCCGTGTTGTTGGCCAGGAAGTACTTGGCGGGGTAAAGGTCGGACATGGAAGCACCGCAGCCGACGAAGGCGACGCTGTGGATCTCGTGGTTGGACAGGACGTCAGCGACGATCTGCTTAGGGAGGTTAAGGTCGATCTCGTACATCTGACACATTCCTTTCGATTTTTGCGGCGCCACATTGCCGGGCGCTCGCAGGGTTACCGTGGTTTGGACCGAGTCGCCGGCCCGTTGAGGATGCGACAAAGGAACTGTCCCTTTGTCACATTTTGGGGATGGAGGCCTGCCTGGGGTATGGGATGCCAGGCAGGCCCCCGGGGGAAAGCGGTTAGGCGCTTAGTCGCGACTAGGCCAGGATGCCGGCCGCGGAGAGGGCGATGCCGCCCACAATGGCGATCACGAGAAGCCAACCGGTGTTGACGTTCTTCTTGATGAGCCAGTACATAAGGCCGGTGAGGCCAAGGGAGATCATCTGGGGCATCATGCCGTCCAGGATGTCCTGGATAACGACGGTGCCCTCAGCGAACTGCAGCGGGGTGGTGGCGCCGATCAGCGTAGCGATCATGCCACCCACGGACATAAGACCCACGATGCCGCAGACATACATGAGCTTCTCCATGAGGTCGCCGCCCTGAAGCTTGCTCAGGTACTCGTGACCGCCCTGATAGCCCATCTTTGCTGCGAACCAAGTGATCAGCACAGAGGGGACGATGGAGATGAGCATGGCCAGGATCGGGCCCATGATGGAGCCCTGCTGGGCCAGCTGAACGCCCAGGCCAAAGGCGATAACGCGGATGGTGCCCTGGAAGAAGGAGTCACCGATGCCGGAAAGCGGACCCATGAGGGAGGTCTTGACCGCGTTGATCGAATCGGGATCGAAGTTCTCGGGATCCTTGGCGTACTCCTCCTCCATGGAGGCGGCGAGGCCCAGGATGAAAGCGCTCGTCTGCGGGGTGCAGTTGTAGAACGCCATGTGACGGTGGTAAGCCTCTTTCTTAGCAGCGAGCTGCTTGGGGTCGGACTCATCCGGATAGAGGCGATCGAGCGTGGGAACCATGCCGTAGAGGAAGCCCATGTTCATCTGACGCTCGTAGTTCCAAGAGGCCTGGATGGCCCAGGAGCGCCAGAAGAACTGGCTGACCTTCTTGTTCAGGGACACGTCCTTGGTTGCGGTTGCCATAGTGTGTTCCTCCTTAGTCTTCGTCGTCTTCGAGCGGATCGTAGTCGGAATCGACACCGGCGGCTGCCTGGGAACCGTTGAACTTGAAGCCCATGAAGACGACAGCCAGGCACACACCGATCAGAGCGACCGCGATGACGGACAGGTTGAGGTAAGCGGCGAGCAGGAAACCGATGAACAGGAACGGAGTCATACCCTTCTTGATCATCATGGTGAGCAGCAGGGCCAAGCCGTAGGCGGTCATGATCTTGGTCGAAACGTTAAGACCAGTGGACAGCCACTCGGGAACCATGTTGACGATGGCCTGAACCAGGTCGGTGCCAACAAAGACGGCGAGGAAGATCGGCAGGAAGTACATGACGGCGTACAGACCGGAGCCGGCGCAGATGTGCATACGGTAAGCGGTCTTGAACTTTCCGTTATCGATCGCGCTATCTGCCACATGGGTGAGGGCGGCGATGATGGAACGGAAAACGATGCCGAGGAGCTGACCCAGGACGGCGACCGGGATGGCGATCGTCATGGCGGTCTCGGCAGAAGCATCGGTCAGGCACGCAAAGGCAGCGGCCACGATGCCGCCCAGGACCATATCGGGCGGAACGGCGGCGCCGACCTGCACCAGGCCCATGGACACGAGCTCGACGGCGGCACCGACGGCAAGGCCGGTGGGCACATCGCCCAGCAGCAGACCGACGAGCGTAGCGCCAACGAGGGGCTGCTCGAAGTTAAGACGACCGAGCAGGCGGGAGTCCCACATGCAGAACACGCCGACGAGGCCGACGAGCACCGCACTGATGAACGTATTCATACCCTTCTCCTTTCAGTCAGGCAAAAGCCTGGTTGATTACAGCTTGGCGTCGATGTCGACGCTCTGATACGTAGGGGTCTGCTGGACGTAGAGCTTAATGCCCATGTCGAGCAGCTGGTTGACGTCGGCCTTCTGGGTGGCGTCGAGGAAGACGGAGCTGTCCTTGCCGCCGACCTGATCGGCACCGTCGTGGTTGGCGGTGGCGCCCAGGTTGATGGCATCGAGCTTGTAGCCCTGGCAGAACTGCAGCATCTCGGCAGTGTTGCCAAAGACGAACATGACGCGCTCGCCGAGGGTGTTGAGCTTGTCCATCTTGGCGAGGGCACGCTCGACGGTGAAGACGTTCAGGCGCACGCCCTGGGGCTTGGCCAGCTTAAGAGCGCCCTTCTTGATGTCATCGTTGGCGGCAGCGTTGTCGACGACGATGATGCGCTCGGCCTGAACCTTGGTGGTCCAGGTAAAGACGACCTGGCCGTGCAGCAGACGGTAGTCAAGACGTGCGAGGACGATCTTGGCGGGACCGGAGCTGTGACGGGACGCCTTGGCCTTCTTGGCGGGAGCCGCGGCAGCCTCGACCGGTACGTTGGGGTTGGTCAGACCGGTGCGGGCCTCGTTGATGAGGGCCGCGAGCTCGGCGCCCTTGACGGGGACGGGGCTCATAGCGAGCGTGAGCGCCAGCGGGATGTTGAAACCGCTGACAACCGTGAACTTCGTGCCGTTCTTGGAAAGCTCGACCATGCTGTTGTTGACCGAGCTGCCGAGCATATCGGTCAGCACATAGACGGTGTCGTCCGCGTTGAACGTGGCGATCATGGCGTCCACCTTATTGGTGATGGGCTCTTTGTCGTCACGAGCAAGCGACACGACGTGGACGTTCGACACGTCGCCGAGAACCATCTCGAGCGTGTCTTTGGCGCCTGCGGCCAGGCCGCCATGAGATGCGAGAATGATCTGATTCATCTTGCCTCCTCCTTTTCGTTATTGTCATTATAACGTCTTATACGTTGCTTATATTGATAATTAGTATAAAGACCGTTCGCGGGTGAAAATCGACCGTTGACGGGTTTAACGCAATCGAAACGTTGGTGCAGGGTAGGTCGGCGCTGTCTTGGCGACGCCCGGTCAGACGCCTCGCCAATCCCCTATCGCACGAAGTACCAGGGGCTTTCCTGCACGGTGGGCTCCAGCGCGATGCCAGTGCGTTCCTTAAACAGATCCATGTCCTGCGATTTCTCCGTCCACCACGCGTTGGGCTTAAAGGTCATGCTCTCAACGACATGACCGACAAACACGCTGTTGCGCAGCTTGGAGAAGTCGGTGTTCATGATCAGGATGGACGCGAGCACCAGCACAATGCCCAGAACCTTGATCGCGCCGGCGGGCTCGGCATAGACACCAATGCCCACCAGTACGGTGACGACCGTCTCGAAAGACATTACGACGGGAACTTTCGATGTCTCGAGCCCCATGGACAGACCCTGCATATATAAGATGTAAGCCACGGCTGTGGGGATGAGTCCAAAGCCAAGGAACAGCAGCAGCAGCTGTGGCGACATTGCTGCGGCGACATCCGGCCACGGAGCCGCGATAGCCGCCATAACCGCACCGCCAAAAACAAAGCCCCAAAACGTGACAGCCAGCGGGTGGACCGTCTTGGTTGCTATCCGGCTAAACACCGCGAGCGACGCACCACAAAGGCCTGCAATCACGCCCGACGTGACGCCCCAAACCGAAAAATGAAAACCGGAAAGGTCGCCATTGGTCACCGCAAGCACGCAGCCAACGATGTTAAAGACAATGGCAACGAGCTTGTTGGGGGTCACGTCCTCGCGATAAAGCACGCGGCCAAGCATGACGCCAAACACCGGCGAGGTGTAGAGCAGCACCGAGGCCGTGGACATGCCCACCTCGCCCATGCACTCGTAATAGCAGGTGTTGGCGGCGGCCAAACCGACGATACCGACAAGCGCGCAGGGGACGAGCTCTTTGGGGCTTGCCTTGAATAGCGTCAGGGGACCCTGAGCCACGGTAGACCCCTCACCCGGACGGCAGCCCATAAACATCAGGACCGGCGCCAAGATAAGCGCTCCGACCAACAAGCGAAAGGCCGCCATGCTCTGAGACGAAACGCCCATGGCCGCAATGCCGTTTACAAAGATTCCGATGCTGCCCCACATAAGCGCGGCGATCAGTACCAGCACATAGCCCAGATTGCTTTTCTTCAACGCAGCCCCCTCGGTATTGTTTCCAATATGTTTCACACTACGTTATAGTCGTTATATACATTTTTCAAGACACAAATCGGCGAATGAGGAAATGATTCCCAGGAGTGTCCCCAAGTGCCGGCACAAAAGGAACGTCCCCAAGTGCCAACCACGGCAACGCCGACGTTTTGGCAATGTCAGCGAGCGCCCGTCATTTGAGCCAAGGTGCCGTGAAATGAAAAGGCGCTGACCTTCTGGTCGCGCCTTTGAAATTGAACGGCAGATTGGCCAAATGCCGGGTGCGCAGCGTCGGCCGGTCCGCCGTTCGGTAGAACGGCGGAACCAATATCCCCTAGTAATCCAGCTTCCACATGTAGCGGCGCGTCATGTAGTCCTTGTGGGTGACGGCAGAGAGCGCGCGCATGTACACGTTGTTGAGAATCGGGGCAAAGATCAGGTGGTTGAAGTATTCGCTCACGCTGTCCTTGATGTCATTGAGGCCGAGCTCCTTGGCGTCGAGCTGATAGACGCGCTCGCCACCGTACTGGTTGACGAAGCGGATGCCGCGCTCGTCGTTGCAGCGGCTGCGGCCGACGCTGATGAGCTGGAACAGCGAGGTGCGCTTGTCCAGAATCTCGAAGGGGCCGTGGAAGAAGTCGCAGGTGTTGATGGTGCAGGAGTCGATCTGCAGCATCTCCTGCACATTGCAGATGCTAAAAACGTAAGCGGCACCAAAGAGCGGACCCTGAGCCATCACGTTGATGCAGGGCTTGTCGGCGTTCTGCTCGGCCCACTTGGCAGCGAGCGGACGAGTGTACTCGACGGCCTTGCGATAGATGGGGTCGACCAAGTCGAAGGCGGCCATGGCGGTCTCGTACTCGGCATAGCCCTCGGTCTGCTGCGTAAGCTCCATGGCGATCATGGTCACGACGGCGGAGTTGGTACGGCCCATGCAGGACTCGTCGACGGCCAGGCTGTCGTACTGGATCTTGTAGTCGCAGACCTCGGTGAGGCCGGACTCGTCGACATAGATGGCGATGGTGCTGGCGCCGTGGTCCTTGGCGACCTGGGCGGCGACGATGGTCTCCTTGGTGCCGCGCATGGACACGACGACGGCCAGGGTGTTCTCGTTGACGTAGGCAGGGGTTGCGTGCACGAACTCGTTGCTGGTGTAGCTGGAGCTCACGACCTGTGTGGCCTCGTGCTCCATAAAGTACTGGGCAGGATAGTTGCCGCCGTTGGATCCGCCGGCGCCAATCCACACAACGCGCTTGATGCCGCCCTTGTCTGCCTTGTCAGCCAAAACCTGGGAGACGACGTCCTTAACCTGTTCCTGAGTAGTCATCGTGCATCAGCCTTTCTTCTCGTATGATGCTCATCACAGGCATACAAGTTACATACATGTTTTGGCTATGTCGACTAGTTGTATGCTATATTTATCTTAGAAATTTTGCTGATGCAGTTTTCGATAACTAGCTACCAGCGGTTTTATTGTTATATTGAATACATGCTTGATTAGACTCACATACAAGTTAGATACAGGTTGATCGCATGAACGCTTCATCTAAAAAGAAACTGGCCCAATACGAGCGCTTGGCGGGCATGTTGCGCGACCGCATCGCCGCCGGCACCTACGCGCGCGGAGACAAGCTGCCGTCCGAGATGGAACTCATGGACGAATCGGGGCTGTCGCGCAGCACCGTACGCCATGCCCTTAAGGTGCTCGTTGATGAGGGTCTGGTTCGAACCGAGCGCGGGCGCGGCGCCTTTGTGGCCGACACGCCGGCGCTCCACGAGAACAACCTGGTGTTTTCGAGCTATACGGCGCAGGTCCAGGGTCAGGGCATGAAGCCCACCACGCGCACGGTGGACTCGGGCTTTACCAAGGCGGGCGGCAGCATAGCCAAGTTCTTTGATGCCGCCGTGGGCAGCAAGCTCGTCAAACTTATCCGTCTGCGTTATCTGGACGATGCGCCACTGTGCCTGGAGACCACCTATCTACCACCGAGCTTTGAAGCACTCATCGACCGCGATATCAACGGTTCGCTCTACGCCACGCTGCGCCAGGAATTCCATCGCGCGCCGGCACAGGGACATAAGACCTTTGAGGTGTGCTATGCCTCGCAAAACGAGGCGTTTTTGCTCAACGTTGAGCGTGGGCAGGCGCTGATCCTGATCACCGACTACGTCTACGACACCGACGGCCGCCCGCTCCATGTCTCCAAGCGCATCCAACGCACCGACCGCGCCAAATACACCGAGCCCATCGGCTAACCCGCCAAAATAAACCTGTCCCTAAATGGTAGGTTTGGGGAGGTCAGGGAACCAGGTTGGTTTGGGTTGGTTGGGTGTGCGCTCGGCCAGGACCAGCTCCATCCAGCACATGTCGTACCAGCGGCCGAACTTTTGGGCGCAGCGATCAAAGGTGCCCACCAGGCGATATCCCATATGGGCATGGAAGTCCTGGCTGTTGTGCGTCAGATACTCGTCATCCTTGTCGTGCGGGACGGCAATGAGCGCGCACATGTTGGTGATGCCCATCGCGATCAGACATTGCTTGAGCGCATCGTGCAGTTTGCGGCCCAGCCCGCCATGGCGCACGTCGCGCGCCAGGTAGATCGACGTCTCGACCGACCAGTCGTATGCCTCGCGGCTGTTGAGCGGACTCACATAGGCATAACCTACCGGACGCCCGTCCAGCTCCATCACCAGATACGGATAGCGCTCGAGCGTGCGCTCGATGCGCCCGGCGAACTCCTCAACGCTCGGCACCTCATATTCGCAGGTAATCGCCGTCTGGCGCACATACGGCTCATAGATGGCAAGCAACGCCGGCGCGTCTTCGGGCGTCGCCAGGCGAATCGTCGGCTCGGACATCTCGGTCATACAACCCTTCTCCCCAAAAGCAAAGGCCACCCTGCGCCAAACCCAACGCAAGGCGGCCCCTCGTCATTACATCAGGCTACAGGACAGCCGCCAACGCGTCGATGTCCTCCTGCGTCGTGGCCCAGCTGGTGCAAAAGCGCACCACCGTGTGGGTCTCGTCGTACTTTTCCCAGTACTCGATCGAGGCATGCTCGCGAATGCGGGCCATGTCCTCGTTGGGCAGAATCACAAACTGCTGGTTTGTGGGCGTCTCCAAGAAGAACTGGTAGCCGCGCTCGTGCAGCACACGACGCAGCGCCTGCGCGGTTTCGATCGCCTGACGGCCAATCTCAAAATACAGGCCATCGGTAAAGAGTGCCTCAAACTGGACGCCCGTCAGGCGGCCCTTGGCCAGCAGCGCGCCATGCTGCTTAATACGCGGAATGGGGTGCGCCGGGGCGTGCATGCCGCAAAACACCACGGCCTCGCCGCACAGCGCGCCGCACTTGGTGCCACCGATGTAGAACACGTCGCACAGCTGCGCCAGCTCGGGCAGGGTAATGTCGCACTCATCGGACGCCAGCGCATAGGCCAGACGAGCACCGTCCACAAACAGCGGAATCTCGCGCTTCTGGCACACCGCATGAATCGCCGCGAGCTCGGCCTTGGAATACAGCGTGCCGTACTCAGTCGATAGGCTCACGTACACGGCGCCCGGGAACACCGTGTGCTCGTAGCTCTCGTTTTCGTAGAACACCTGGATATAGTTCTCGAGGTCCTCGGCGTGCATCTTGCCCTCGTAGCCAGGGATGGTGAGCACCTTGTGGCCGCCAAACTCGATGGCACCCGCCTCGTGGCAGGCGACGTGGCCAGTCTCGGCAGCAACGACGCCCTCGTAGGGCGCAAGCAGCATGTCAATCACCGTCGCGTTGGCCTGCGTGCCGCCCACCAGAAAAAACACGTCGGCATCGGGGGCCTGGCAGGCCTCGCGGATAAGCTGCTTGGCGCGCTCGGTATGCGCATCGGTACCGTAGCCGGGCTGCGGCTCCATGTTGGTATCGACGAGCGCCTGCAGCACCGCCGGGTGTGCGCCGTGGGAATAATCGTTGTTGAACGCGAGCATGGCAATCCTCTCTTACCGGGTATCGGCCAGATGATTCAAACGGAGCTATTGTACGCCGCTGGGATAGGCAATGCGCGCGGCAAGGCACTCAAGTGCCAGTACCAGAGCAAAACCGCAGCTCACGTCACTCAAAAAGTGCGCTCCGATCACGATGCGGCCAAACGCGACGAGCGCCGCGACCACAGCCGCCGTCCAAAAGACCACACGACGGCGCGACGGTTTTTCCTTAAAGGCTGCCGCGGGAAGCCCGGCGAGCATAAGGCCAATCGCCGCATGCGCGGTGTGCCCGCTCGCGAACGACTTGAACCCGTCCTTGATCACGCCGGCGGCAATATAGGTCCACTTGTCGGGATTGCCGATTACCCACCACGGCTGAAAAATGAGCCCCGGCGTGACCTCGATCACGCGCATGCGCGGACGCGACCACAGCGGCTTGACGATCACGTTGAGGATAATGGCTTGAGCGACCCACACGGCAAGCACCATCAACGCCCAACGCGTGAGCTCGTCGGGCTCGGTCGTGCGCGTGAGGCGATAGACGATGAGGTTGGCGGCGATGACCAGCGCAAACGTCAGCACCAACTGAACAGCGATGAGTTTGCCGCCAACCTTCAGAGACGAAACGATCTCATAGCCGGCCAGGCCAACGTTGACGAGGATGCCGAGCACGGCGAGCCATTTGCTCCCCCTGGAGTCGGGACGCACCGCGCGCACGAGCATAACGCCCGCGATGCTCGCCGTCAGCTCGAACGGCAGCTCGCCGGCCGCCTCGACAAAGCGACCGTACATGCTGCCGATGTTGAACAGCGCGCTCGAAATCTGATAGTCGAAGAAACTGCCCACGCCCAGACAAAGACACAGGACAACCGCGATCATGGCGACATCTTTCTTATAGATGTATCCGAACATGCTTTCCTTTCGATGGAACCAGAGTGCCCAAATGGGGCGTTTGCAGCGTCGACCCGTTAGTCATCATCACTAGCACCCAACTGCTGCAGCAGCATGAGCGCCGCGGCCACCGGGCCGGTGCCGTCGTTGGCGTCGAGGCCGCGACCCAGGCCGCTGCCCGCACCGGCGCCCGCCTTGTAGGGCACCGACAGCTTGCGGCTCTTGGGGAAGTTCACCGCGCCATAGCGGGTCTTAAGCTCAAAGGCCACCTTCTTGGGCACGTCGACGCCCAAAAACGTGATGCGGCCGCCACTGAGCGTGACGCTCTCGAGCCCCAGGCGCTCGCCGCGAATGCGGATGCGCGCGCGATTGAACAGATTGAGTCCCGCCAACGGCAGCTCGCCATGCGCGGCCTCGGTCTCTTCCTGCACCTCGTCGATGCTCTCCAGGTCCTCGGCCGCTGCGAGCTTACGGTACACGAGCACGCGCTGATCCACCGCCGGCAGGTACTCCTCGGACAAGAAGTAATCGGCCGGCAGGTTAATGCCCACGCTCGCCGCCTCCACGCCGGCATCGTCATCGCCGCGCGCCTCGGCCACCGCCTGGCCCAGCATCTGCGTAAACAGGTCAAAGCCCACACTCGACAGGTTACCGTGCTGCTCGGCACCCATAAGCGAGCCGGCGCCGCGGATCTCCAGGTCGCGCATGGCGATGCGCATGCCGCTGCCCAGGTCCTGGAACTCGGAAAGTGCAGTCAGGCGCGCCGTGGCCTCCTCGGTGAGCGGCAGCTCGCCCGGGAACATAAAGTACGCGTAGGCCTGTGTGGCAGAGCGGCCCACACGGCCCTTGAGCTGGTAGAGCTGCGCCAGGCCCAGGCGCTGCGAATCCTCGATGATGAGCGTGTTGGCAGTCGCGTTGTCGATGCCACTCTCCACGATGGTCGTGGCGATGAGCACGTCGATCTTCTTGGTCGCGAACTCGATCATCACGTCCTCGACCTCGCGCGGGCTCATCTTGCCGTGTGCCACGCCCACACGCGCCTCGGGCGCGGCCTCGTGCACGCGCGCCACGGCATCGTCGATGGTCTTGACGCGGTTGGACACGTAGTACACCTGACCGCCGCGGCCCACCTCCAGGCGAATCGCCGCACTCACCACGTCGGGGTCGTACTCCCCCACGTGCACGATCACGGGACGACGCCCGGTCGGCGGCGTGGTGATCAGGCTCATGTCGCGCACGCCGCTCGTGGCCATCTGCATGGTTCGCGGAATAGGCGTTGCCGAAAGCGTGAGCACGTCAATCTGCTCGCGCAGGTTCTTGAGCTGCTCCTTGTGCTGCACGCCAAAGCGTTGCTCCTCGTCGATGATCACCAGGCCCAGGTTCTTGGGGTTCACATCGGCCGAAAGCAGACGGTGCGTGCCGATGAGCACGTCGATCGTGCCCTCGGCAAACGCCTTGAGCGCGCGCTTTTGCTGCGCCGGCGTGCGGAAACGGCTGAGTACCTCGACCTCAAGGCCAAACGGGGCAAAGCGCTCAAAGAACGTCTCGTAGTGCTGCTGGGCAAGAATGGTCGTGGGGCAGAGCACCATGACCTGGCGGCCGGAGTCCACGCACTTAAACGCCGCACGCAGGGCGACCTCGGTCTTGCCAAAACCCACGTCGCCGCACAGCAGGCGGTCCATGGGCTTGGGCGCCTCCATATCGGCCTTAATGTCGGCGATGGCCTCCAGCTGGTCGCGCGTCTCGTCGTAAGGAAAGCTCTCCTCCATCTCGATCTGCTCGGGCGTGTCAGGCGGGCAGGCGATACCCGCGATTGATGAGCGGCGCGTATACAGGTCGACCAGGTCAAACGCCAGCTTTTTGGCATTCTTGCGCGCCTTGTTGGTGGCGCGCGTCCAGTCGGCTGTGTTGAGCCTGGTCAGGCGCGGTTTGTCGCCGTCGGGGCCAACATAGCGTGTGATGCGGTCGACCTGCTCGAGCGGCACGTAGAGCTTGTCGCCGTCGGCATATTCCAGCAAAAAGTAGTCGCGCTCTTTGCCGCCCACTTCCTGGCGCGCGATCTCGCTAAAGAGCGCGATGCCGTGAGTGGCGTGCACCACGTAGTCGCCCGGCTTAAACGGGAACGTGATCTGCGTAATGTCCACCTTGCGGCGGCTGCGCGCGCGGTTGGCGTCCATGCGGGCGTTGAGGTCGGCGATCGAGAACACGGCCAGGTTGGCATCGGGCACCACCACGCCCTGCGGCAGGGCAGCGTCCACAAAGGTCACGCGCCCGCGCGAGATGGTGGGCACGGCGGCGCCGGCGGCAGCCTGGGCCGCGCCCGCCTCGAGCGAGCGGGCGTTGAGTGCGTCGGCCTTACGCTCGCGAATTGCAGCATGAGCATCCTGGCGGGCAGCACGGTCGGCAGAATCCGCCGCCGCCACGCGTACGCGCTCGCCAATAACGCCGGCGTTTTCGGGGGCGGCCGCCAGCGACTCCTCAAAGGTAATGCCCTCGTCGCCAAAGGTGAGCTCCATCGACTCACGCGCGCCGCGGTCGGGAATGGCAAACACGCAGGCATAGCGCTTGCCCACGACCTCCTGGATGCGCGTCATAAAACGGTTGTCCGAGCCTGCGATGGCAGGCTGCTCAATCTTGAGCTCGGCCGTCACCGCGCCGCCGGCGCGAATCAGGCTCACATAGTTCAAGCGCTGCTGGGCACCAAAATCGAGCTGTTGAGCGCGCACGTACAGACCGTCCAGGCGGTCAATCCCCGCCTCGCCGGCACGGGCCTCGATATCCTCGTAGGCACGCAGGCAGTCGTCGAACAGCGAGCGCGGCTCGGACAAAACCACAAGCGCCTTGCCGCTCACGTGTGCCAACGGGCTCACGGTCTGGCCGTACATCACCGGCAAAAAGCGGTCGAGCTCGGGCGTGACGATGCGCGCATCCACCATCTCGAGCAGCGCCGCCAGCTTGCTATCGTCTTGGCTTGCGCGGTAGAGCGCCACGTGCATGTTGTGGACCGCCTCATCGGTAAGCGCCAGCTCACGGCAGGGGAAGATCTCGATACTGTCCTCGTTGCCGATGGTTTGGCCCGTGGAGCTCACCATGCGGCGGATGCGGTCAATCTCGTCGCCAAAAAACTCGATGCGTACGGGCGCCTTTTCCTGTGCGGGGAACACCTCGACGGTGTCGCCGCGCACGCGGAACAGACCGGGCGCGTCGGCGGCGCCGGCATTGGTGTAGCCCATGCCCACCAGGCGCTGCGGCACCTCGTCAAAAGGAATCTCCTCGCCCACCGCAAAAGTGGTGGACTCCCAATAGCGACTCTCGACCGGCGGCACGCAGCGCAGCAGCGCACGGGCCGAGGCAACCATGATGCAGTTGTCCCCGCGCACGATGCGCCCCAGAGCCTCGCAGCGCTGTGCCACCACGGCGTCGTCGGGCGCCTGCTCGCGCCACGGATAGTCCTTGCGCTCGGGAAAACGGCACACGTGCGCCAGGCCCACGTAGGCGGCAAGGCTGCGCGCGGCGCGATCGGCCGCGTCCTCGCCGCTCACAATGTAGACCGTCGGTCGCGGACGGCGCGCAAACTGGGCGGCCGCCATAAGCGTACGGCCCGACTGCGACACGGCCAGCGTCACGTCCTCGCCGGCATCGAGTCCGGCCTCGACGGTCTGCAGTGCCTCGGCAGTGTAGAGCTGCGCGGCTATACGGTGAATGAGCATGCTGTTCCTCCGGCATTGCAACGCCAAAAGCCCGCCGAGGCAAGCTCGGCGGGTCGTACGTCAAAAGTCTTGATTGTCATGGTAGCGCATGAGATGGACACGCCAGCGCACGCCAAACAGCTACCCCAAAACGCGCACGCTGGGGCAAAGGTCTGCCAGCGGGCACTCGTCGCACTTAGGTTTACGGGCATCGCAGATCTCGCGGCCAAATGTGATCCACTGGTGGTTGACCGACTCCCAATACTCGTGCGGCAAAATCTTGAGCAGATCTTGCTCGGTCTTGAGCGGCTCCTTGGCATGCGTCTTGGGGCTCAGCATCAGGCGGTGCGCGATGCGGTTGACGTGCGTATCGACCGCGATGCCCTCGACAATGCCAAACCCCACGTTGAGCACGATGTTCGCCGTTTTGCGGCCAACACCCGGCAGCTTGACGAGCTCCTTCATGTCGGCCGGCACCTCGCCACCGTAATCGGCAACGATCATCTGCGCGGCCTCCACGGCGTGCTTGGCCTTGCTCTTATAAAAGCCGAGCGACTTAATGGTATCGGCCACATCGGCCACGCTCGCCCCCGCCATGGCCTCGGGCGTGGGCCACTGGGCAAACAGCTTCGGCGTCACCTTGTTGACCTGCGCGTCGGTCGTCTGCGCCGAGAGCAGCACCGCGATGAGCAGCCTAAAGGGATTCTCGTGGTCCAAAAAGCACTCGACCGGGCCATAGCGACGGTTGAGGCGCTCGCACACCTCAACGGCGCGCTCGCGTTTGGCGGCATTGGTCTCGCGTGGCATAACGACTCCTCGGCTCAGCGGCATAACAAACCTATGGGCACGATTGTCCCACGTATGGGGTCTTTACGCCTCCAAAAATGCGCCGGTCTGGCGGCCCCACAGGCTCGCATACTCGCCGCCTGCCTCGACAAGCTGCGCATGCGTACCGTCCTCGACAATCTCGCCGTCCGTCAGCACCACGATGCGATCGAGCGCCGCCACGGTGGACAGGCGATGCGCCACCACAATGGAGGTGCGACCGCGCATCAGGTTCTCGAGCGCCTCCTGCACCAGCGCCTCGGACTCGCTGTCGAGGGCAGACGTCGCCTCGTCGAGCACCAGGATCGGCGCGTCGGTCAGGATAGCGCGGGCGATGGCCACGCGCTGACGTTGGCCGCCCGAAAGCTTGACGCCGCGCTCGCCCACCATGGTGTCAAAGCCGTTGGGCAGGCGGTCGATAAACTCCAGGGCATTTGCCAGGCGCGCGGCCTCGCGGATCTGCTCGTCGGTTGCGTCGGGGCGGCCGTAGGCGATATTCTCGCGAATGGAGCGATGGAACAGCAGCGCCTCCTGCGGCACGTAGGCAACCTGGCGGCGCAGGCTCTGCTGCGTGCAGCGCGAGACGTCCTGGCCGTCCACGAGCACGCGGCCGCCCTGTACGTCGTCCAGGCGCAGCAACAGCTTGGTGAGCGTCGTCTTGCCCGAGCCCGATTTGCCCACCAGGCCCACGCGCTGGCCCGCCGCAACGTGAAGCGTCAGGTCGTCGAACACGCTCTCGCCCGCCGCGGCGTCACGGTATGCAAAGCTCAAGTGCTCAAAATCAATCGCACCCTCGCCCACCTTAAGCTCGGGAGCGTTCTCGTCGTCTGCTACCAGACGCGGCTCGTCCAGCACGCGCGTCATCTCGGCCGCATCGCCCAGCGCGCGGTTAATGCGCTGCATCATGGAGCTTACGTAGTTCAGACGCATGGTGAGGTTGTACGTATAGGTAAAGATCATGACGAGCGCGCCGGCAGAGATGCCAAACCACGCGTTGCCGCCCGCGACGAACACGCTCACCACGGCCATGGTGATGACGATAAGGCCCGAGGTCGTAAAGTTGCGCTGCATCATGGCGTGCATCGAGACCGTCTCGGCGTCGCGCGCGGCGCGGTCGGCAGCATCGAACAGGTCGCGCTCAAAGTCCTCGCGCCCACAGGTCTTGACGGCCAGGATATTCGTGACCGCGTCGGACAGCACGCCCGACAATTTGTTCTGCGCGGCGGACGTCGCGGCCGAAAGCGGCATGATGCGCTTGTACATAAGCCAGACAAACGCGATGTAGACGACCATGATGCACACCAGGATCACGGTAAACGTCGGCACCACCGGGGCGAGTGCGGCCACGGTACAGATGACCGAGGTGATGGTGGGGATGAGCGAATACACCGTCACGTCGACCAGACCCGTGTAGCCGCTCATAAAACGGCTCGTCTGGCTCACGAGCGATCCGCCAAAGCGGCTGGTATGGAATGTCATGGATTGGTTGGAGAGCGTGTCGAAGCATAGGCGCGCCAGGTGATAGTTGCCTGCGATCTCGAGCTTGTAGACGGTGTAGTCCTGTAGCTTGGAGAGGATTTGACCCACCAGGTTAACGAGTACGAGCGCCAGGATATAGGGGCCGAAGACCTCAAACACCTGGTCACCCGCCACGGGACCGGCTTGAACGCGGTCGACAATGAGGGCCATCACGTAGGTATTGGCAAACGTCAGCAAGAAGATGTAGCCCGCCGACGAGAACACCGAAAGAAAGACAATCAGCGGCTGCGTGCGCGTGACACCCCAAAACCGCTGCAGCGTGCGGCGCACGGTGGAGCGGCTGAGCGGGCTGGTGCTTCTCTGAGACATGGGCTTCCTTTCGCGTCTGATAGGGCGAAACGCCATTGTTGCACATTGGAGCACGCTTCAGACAAGTGCGATACGAAAAGCGGTGGGGCGCCCGCGTTTGCGCCGATGCCCCACCGTCTTGTTGCAATTAGTCCTCGTCTTCTTGGTCTGTGGGAAGGCCCGCGGGCGTGAGTCCCAAGATCTCATCGGCTTGGTCGGCGTCTTCCAGCGCGTCGATGTCCTTGAGCTTGCGCTCCATAACGTTGGTGCGCGTGGTGATGATGCCCTCGACCGTTTTGCCCGCGGTCTCGATTTGCTGCTGGGCGCGGCGCAGCGCCTTTTGATAGCGCGGCAGCTCGGCCTTGACAGCGGAGAGCACGCGCAGTACATCGTCGGTGCGTTTTTGCAGCTTAAACGTTTGGTAACTCATCTGTAGGCTGTTGAGAATGGCCGCCATGGTGCTAGGGCCGGCAACGTTGACGTGATAGTCGCGGCCCAGGATCTCGATAAGCCCGGGGCGGCTGACGACCTCGGCGTACAGTCCTTCAAACGGCACGAACATGATGCCAAAGTTGGTCGTTGCCGGCACACTCAGGTACTTTTCGCAGATGTCCTTGGCCTCGCGCTTGACCATGGTGTCGAGCGTCTTGCGCGCAGCCGCCACGGTCTCCGCATCGCCCGACTCCTGCGCGTCGAGCAAGTGCTCGTACGCGTCGCCCGGAAACTTGGAGTCAATCGGCAGCAGCACGGGGTCGCCCTCGTCCACCGGCAGCTTGACGGCAAACTCAACGCGCTCCGAGGCGCCGGGCTTGGTGGCGACGTTTTCCAGATACTGGTCGGGTGTAAGGATGTCCGCCAGAATTGCACCCAGCTGCACCTCGCCCAAAATGCCACGCGCCTTCACGTTGCCCAGCACGCGCTTAAGGTCGCCCACGCCGGTGGCGATGGACTGCATGTCGCCCAGGCCCTTGTACACGGCCTCGAGCTGGTCGCTCACCTGCTTAAACGATGCAGACAGGCGATCGTTGAGCGTGCGGGAGAGTTTCTCGTCCACCGTCGCGCGCATCTGATCGAGCTGCACGTTGTTGTCCTTGCGGATGGCGCCCAGCTGGGCATCGACCGTCTCGCACACCTTGTCCAAGCGGTGCTCGATGCCCTCGCGGTTGGCACCGAGCTGTTGGGCCGTCTCGCGGCGCAGGTCATCCATACGGTCGCCAGCCTGCGAGAACTCACGCGCGATGGTCAGGTAGCGCTGCTGCCCTACGGCCGCATCGGTCGTCTGCTGCTGCGCGATGGCATTTGCCGTACGGCGGGTTTCTGACAACGCGACGTTCAGGGTGTCGAGCGCGTTGTTGGCCTGCTCGAGCGCGGTCAGCATCTCTGCCCCGCTATCGCCGCGCTCCTGCAGCTCGGCACGAAGGCCCTTAAGCTGCAGGGCACAAGCCACAGCAACCCCCACCGCCACCAAGGCGATCACAACAAGCGCAATATCAATAGCAGACATAGACTCCGCCCAACAAATCCAATCGACCATCAATCAAAACCGCGATCAATCTTACCCCGCCACACGCACCGGGCGCCCGGCCCCTTCTTTGGCGCCGCCCCCCTCCGCATATTCCATAATGCGGCGTGCCGTTTCCCTGCTCACTTTTGAGTCATCACCGGCTAAGTATGCGTAAACGTTTCCCTTATTCAGATTCAAATCGCGGCAGAGACCGTAGCGCGTTACGCCCGATTCCCCTAGCGCCCCCAATGTTCTTTTTCGCATCAGGGCGTTGATCCTTCTGTCCGCCACTGGCTTTTCCTTCACCGCTCTATACGCACGCCAAACGTTGGCATAACGATTGGGGAGCTCACTTTTGGTGCATAGAGAAGCCATGCTACCCGCTTGACCGTACAAGGACAAAACGCCTCGGTAACTTTCTTCCATCCACGAGCCCTCGGATAAACCCAGAACGTATTCAGCTTTTCCTTGCACCAAAGCGAGCAAAAACAGAGGCTCCGCCACGCGCGGCGCAACCGTCATCGCCTGCTCAACCAGTTTTCTAAAACTCAGCGACTGTTGTCCGGACAACTCTCGGCAATAGCCTTTTAAGAATCCCTCAAAGGTCAGATTCAACCGAGCGCCTCCTTTTTGTATTGCCTGTATGCGCAGACCATCTCTTGATAACTCCGCTCCGAAGGCGACGACGCCAGCGCCTCTCCCTCGTCGAATATAAGCCGTTCGAGCAGTCCCCAATCAAGTCGGTCGACGAATGCCTGACTATGAAGATCGACGATGTCGTTCGGACGGTAGGCATAGAGCTTCATTACCGCCAGATCCTCCAAGGATGGCGTAAAGTACCTGATAAAACGCGCCCCAATATCCAAGGGGATCAAACGATCTTCGTAATTGAATGGCATCTGATTACAATATGCCACCGCCATACCATTCACCTCGGGGTATCGAGCTATGATCTCGCGGAGGCACCTGTCCGCCTCAAACACATCGATGTCATGTGTAACCGAACGATTCGTCACATCGTTTAGCATGAAGGCGCTTCCTCCCACCAATACAACGCTCGGCCTGTCGTCTCTTGGACCTATTTCCAGCTCTGCCTCTTCGTCAATGCCCAACAGAGTCTGCTCTAAATCCTGCTTATACATAACAAATCCTATTATTATTCATCTTCAATAATACTATTCAGTCGCACGACAGGACCCACAGGATGCAAGAATTCCGCTCGTGGCGATAATCCCTACACCCTAGAAGTCCTAATGTGACAAACGCTAACTCTCCCAGCCGGCGCGGATTGTTGTTATGACATCGCCTAGGCGCTGGCCCAGAGCCGCTAGATGTTGGAGCACCTCGTTGGGCGATGCGCCGTTGAGGATGCACGTGAGGGCATACGACGCCAAAAAGATAACCGCAAGCCCCAGCGGGATGAGCACGATCATCGCCAATGTGCGCAGGCGCTGGCCCACGCGGCGGCGACGCGCACGACGCTTGTCGAACGCGAGCTCCTGCGCATATGAATCTTGCTGTACGGAATAGGCCTCTGGCGCCGATTCGCCCGCAGGCGAAACCGCAGGCGTGGCATTTTGCGCAGGGGGCTGGGCTGCCGCCCCCTGCATTTGCATCTCCATGAGTCGTTGCTGCTGACGCAGCATGCGCTCAGCTTGTTGCTGCGGAGTCTCAAGAAACAGATTCATGCTGGCCTCCAAAATCGGAGCATTCGACGCTTACGACCAGCATCCCGCACCGCCATGACCGCGACAACGCAATCGCCGGCAATAGCCACAAAGTTTCTTTTGCTCAAAAGCTGTCGAAAAGCTCAACAACTCCCCTACCAGCACTTTCTCTGAGCTTTTTTCGCCAGCAATCTTTTGGCCTTCCACCCTTACGCCAACTGACCAAAATCTAACCAAAAGCTTGACGAAAATTGTGGAGACCGGGACCCCACACAAAAAGTGCCGCCCCAAAGGGGCGGCACACAAACCAATCTATTAGCCAAAACTCGTTGGCAAGCCCGCGTCGTCAGACCCGCGGCGCATGCCTTTGCCTCGCGCGACTCTGCGAAGCCGTGAGCGAGAGGGAAAGGGATGCGCCGCGGGTCTGACGTCCGGAGCGGTGAAACCAGCAGTTGCCCTGCGCTCCGTGGTCGGTGAGGACAGACTACATACCCGCAAGGCCTCGGGCGGCGGTGGCGCACATAAATGCCAAGACGAGAATCACGAGCGAGCCCGCAATGTCTGCCAGCACGCCCATTGCACGACGCTCAAACAACCAGCTCTCAAAGTGCGGGGCAACGTTGCGCCAGACACGCCACAGCAAGATGCCCATACCGATGACGCCCGGGATATTGAGCAGTAGGATCTCGGAGCACAAAAGACCGATCAGGTTGCCGGCGGCAAAGCGCGCATCGCCCTCGCAGTATTTGCGATAAATCATGTACAGCATGTACGCCACAAACGGCTGCAGGCACGCAGAGATAAACGTAACTACTATCGAGGGCTCCTGCGAAAAGACCTCGGTGAGTTTATCGACACTCGTAGCGTCCTTCGAAGCCAAGAATAAACCGATAACCACAAGGGGCACCACGCCCAAAATTACCTCGACCAGAGTAAACAACTTGGCAGTCAAATCCTCACTAGCCGAATTCAAATGAGGCGCCCACTCAGGATGAGCATGCGCGCCAACCTTCTTGTCCTTCTCGACACGATCGACCTTTTTACCCTCGGCAACCCGACGACCAGGATCCTTGCGAGTCCCCGCCGCAGCAACCCGAGCCCGAGACTTCTTACCCATACAAAAACACCCCATCAGGTAGTAGATAAACTAAAAGTCGCTACCCAGTGTACCCCACCCATGAACGGCGCCGTCCCAACCAGTCCCCATACAAAAACGTGCCGCCCCGATAGGGGCGGCACACAAACTTCTTATCAGCTTTTCAGTAACGAGCACGCGACGACCCAACGCCGGGGCGCAGGGCGGGAGGCCGGATTGCCCTCCCTCAACGCGACCCTGCGGAGCCGTGAGCGGGGAGGGAAGGCAATCCGGCCTCCCGCCCTGCGCTCCGCAGCAGCCAGCGCCAAGCGCTAGTAGTTCACCACCTGCTCCTCAAAGTACGCCTTCGGGTGGTTACACACCGGGCACACCTCAGGCGCCTCAGCACCAACGTGCAGGTGCCCGCAGTTCAGGCACTTCCACACCTTTACGCCCTCACGCTCAAACACCTCGCCCGACTCGATGCGCTCGACGAGTTTGTTGTAGCGCTCCTCGTGGGCCTTCTCGACGGCGGCGACGCCACGGAACTTCTCGGCGATCTCGGCAAAGCCCTCCTCCTCGGCGGTCTTGGCGAACTCGTCGTACATCGTGGTCCACTCGTAGTTCTCGCCCGCGGCGGCGTCACGCAGGTTGTCCAGAGTGCCCGGAACGGCGCCGTCGTGCAGATACTTAAACCACAGCTTGGCGTGCTCGGACTCGTTGCCCGCCGTCTCGGCAAAGATATTCGAGATCTGAACGTAGCCGTCCTTTTTGGCCTTGGATGCATAGTAGCGATACTTGGTGTGTGCCTGGGACTCACCGGCAAAAGCAGTCTCGAGGTTCTTCTTGGTCTGAGAGTTCTCAAAATCCATAGGTGTACTTCCCTTCAACACGTGCCGCCCATAGGCTTTGAGCGACCTTGTCTTTAGGATGCCCTCAAGCCGCGAATTTAAACCTTACAATCCCGTTCTTCAGATTTGAGCGGGCTACACACTCAACCAGCAATCGCCCTCGGCTCGGCAAAAGCCCTCGCGCTCCAGGTCAGCTAGAATGCCCGCGATCAAGTCGCACTCGACCGGCCCGCGACCGGCTGCCGCTTCCATCTCGTTAACGCCCACCACGGCATCAGCAAGCGTAATCCCCGCCGGCTGCCCATCGCGCGCTGCCAACAACATACGCACGATATGCGCGCGCTTTTGGCGGCGCGAGCCCTCAAACTTGGACTGACGACTATAGCCCGCCGACCGCCTGGACGGATTGGGCAGTGTCTTTTTAAGATACGCGCCGTAATCCAGCAATGCGTAATACCACGCGCGCGGCGTGTCGGCATCGTCTTGAGGCGCGGCAAAGGGCGCGATCTCGTCCGCCGCCGCACCGGGGGCCGCCGGACAGGCAGTTTGGATCAGCGGCACCAGTTCACGATCGGGAACGGCCGGCACATCGGGAAAGAAATGATGCAAAAAGACCGTGCGCACATTGGTCTCCAAATACACGCCCGGAAGATCGAATGCAAACGAACGGATGCCCTGCGCCGTTGCCGGGCCAATGCCGGGCAGAGCGACCAAGTCACGCGTCTCGCGCGGAAACTCCCCATCCCAGTCCTCTACAACGCACTGTGCAGCCCTGTGAAGCGCCAAGGCGCGGCGATTATAGCCCATCCCCTGCCACGCATCCAAGACATCGGAAGGGACAGCCTGAGCGAGCGCCTGAACAGTCGGAAAGCGATCGAGCCACGCCGGCATACGCGTCTCCACGCGCGGCACCTGCGTCTGCTGCAGCATGACCTCGGAGAGCCAGATGATATACGGGTCGCGCGTTCGGCGCCACGGAAGGTCGCGATAACGCAAGACCCCTTCCGAACGAATCATCGAACGAAAGGGGTCCTGAATCATAGCTATACTCCTTATGCGGCGCTATTCCTCCCGGCAAGCGTACGCGCAGGCAGCGTACTCGGGAAACGCATCGCGATCGGCGAACTTGGGATCGACAGCCGGAAACTGGCGATGGGCGACGATATCGCCGAGCGAAACGGAATCGAGGTAGTCGCGCATCAACGCCTGGGCTCCGGCCCACAGGGGATGATAGCAGCACGCGCCCATGCGCGCACAGTCACCATCGGGGGCGGTGCAGTCGTTCATAACCATAGGGCCCTGAACGGCCTCGACGACCTGGCGGATAGTGACGTCGTCCGGACTGACCTTGAGACGCATGCCACCGTGGACGCCACGCAGGCTCTCCACAATACCGGCCTGGACCAAACCGTGCTGAATCGAACGGGCAAACGAATACGGGACATTGACCTCTTCGGCAGCGGTGCGAACAGAAAGCAAACGCTCCGGATCCTCAGCAAGCATCGCCAGCATACGAAGGGCGTAATCAGTCTTCCTCGATATGTCCATTTTTCCCCTTTCAAGGAATACGAACAGCTCGAACGAGCTCCGGGGCCGAGCTTGTGTCGAGACGCTAAATGACCGCCAGGACATCCAAATGGTAAATCGGATATCCACTGAGTGCCGCGCTTGGAGCGAAATGCATCAGATGCGGCGCACAGTGCAATTTAGTATAACCTAACCCCCTGCCTCGTAGAACAGGTGTTGCGCAACAAAGCTGTTGTTCAGACAAATATACTTATTAGATTTTACTTGCGTTCCCGAAGGCGCGGGGATTCTGGGCGAAGATGCACCAGGGCGATCGTTCTATCGAAACAAAGTGCATCAAACGCAAAAAGCCACGTCCGAAGACGTGGCTTTGATTGCGTTGGCGGGAAGTACGGGGCTCGAACCCGCGACCTCCGACGTGACAGGCCGGCGCTCTAACCAAACTGAGCTAACTCCCCAAGCAGACGTTCGCGTTTGTTTCCGCTCGCGTGCGCTGCGGGGATTAGTATACACAGAAGTCTGTCCGCCGCGCAACAACTTTTTTGAAAAAATTTTTCGGGGCCATCCGGGAGGGTCTCCGGGGCTGAGGGCGGGGGTTAAGTTTGCTGCTCTACAGTCCTGCGCAAGACGGAAAGCACATTAAGTGCTTTCCTTTGCGTGCGGAACTCGCGACAAACTTAACCCC
>CABUTO010000034.1 GCA_902494535.1 uncultured Collinsella sp. | reverse complement strand
TGGAACGGGGGAAACGGCGGTCGACGAAACTGGAGAGGAGGTATTACGAGCTCCTGTGCGAATTGGAGAGAACGCTCCCGCAAACTGCCTCTTGACAACTTATAGGAGCGTCGGTTTTAGTTCAACAAGTTTCGGAGTGATCGCGGTTGAGCGATTCATCGTAGTAAACCGCCACAGTTTTGGCGGAGGCAGTCAGATTTGTGGGTGTTAAACCAAAGATTGTCCCTTTTGACTAGTCGTTTAAGAACGTCCTCAATGACTAAGTTGCAGGTGGTTGCGGTTGTGTTACACTAACGCTGCGTATATGACGCAAATATCTCGATACAGATCAATGATGTCCGTCGGTATTTGACGGAGCTAGACTGTTTAGCCGCCCTGAAGGTTTATGCAGGGAGCATGTGATCACAGGGCTTGAAAAGAAAGTTGAGCAAACACTGTGTCTGATCAACAGCAAGAAAACGAAATAACGACGACGCAAGCCGCTCCCGCTGCACCGGTTGCGTTGGACCAGGTCGCGGCGCCCGCGCAAGCCTCGGCTCCTGAGACGCCTAAGGCTGCTTCGACGCCTACGCCTTCAGCGGCTGAGAAGGCCGTGCCTGCAACTGGTGAGGAGGCTGCTCCGGCAAAGCCCAAGCGTACGCGCCGCACGGCCAAGTCTGCTGCTGACGGCGAGGAGGTCACCAAGCCCAAGCGCCGTACCACGCGCACGACGCGCGTCAAGCGCACCGTTGCAGCTGACTCCTCGGAGCCGATTTCCGATGAGGTCGCGCAGGCGCGTGCGTTGGCGCAGATTAGCGAGGCTCAGGTGGTGCGCGCCCGCCGTCGTGCTGCCGAGCGTGAGGCCGCGGCTCTGACCGAGCTTGCAGCTCCGTCTGTGCCCGAGACACCTGCCGCCGACCAGCCGACCGAGAAGCCGGCACCGCGCACACGCCGTCGCACGGCTGCTAAGGCCGAGCAGGTTGCCGATCAGGTAACCCTCGAGCTCACCGAGGCTTCGGTTCGTTCCGCGGCAGGGGAGGGCGCATCGCCTGCTGAGTCCGCTGCGCCTGTCGAGGCCAGCGAAGTTCCCGTTGTCGATCCGGCTTTGCGCCCGCACCGTCGCGGTCGCAAGCCCAAGGCCTTCGTCGAGGCAGAGAAGGCCGCAGCCGCAGCTGCAGCCGCTCGGGATGCTGCGGCGACCGCCGAGTCTGCAACCGCTGCCGATGCACCCGTCCAGGATGCTACGACTTCCGAGGCCGCTCCCGCCGATGTCGAGCCCGCCGACGTCCGTCCTGGTCGCAGCCATCGTACTGCTGCTAAGCGCACGTCCAAGGCCAAGACTGCCAAGAAGGGTGCGTCCGAGGATTCCGCCGAGACGACCGCCGATGCATCGACTGATGCCGCCGAGCCCCAAGACGTCGAACAGTCTGCGTCCGAGAAGCCCAAGCGCGGTCGTAAGAAGTCCGCTAAGGCCAAGGCGTCCGAGCAGCAGGCCGAGGCCGAGCTGCAGGGCGATTCCAAGGCCGAGGCCAGCGATGATACTGCGGCTAACGCCGATGCCGCCGCAACCGATGGCGCCGCGCCCGCCGAGGCCGAAGACGGCGCTCGCCCCAACCGTCGCCAGCACAAGCGCAACGACGAGCGCAACGAGCGCAAGGACGAGCGCAACAACGACCGCCGCAACCGCCAGCGCGATCGCAAGCAGCGCAACAAGGAGCGTAATGCCGCTCCCACCGAGCCCACGCTTTCGCGCGAGGAGCTCGCGGCCATGAAGGTCGCCGAGCTGCGCGAGAAGGCCAAGGAGTTCGAGATTGAGACGACCGGCAAGAAGAAAGCCGAGCTCGTCGAGGAGATCTACGTCACCGCCGCGAAGGCCGAGGGCTTCCGCGACATCAAGGGCATCCTGCAGATTCGTCCGGACAGCTCCGGTATCATCCATGCCCATGGCTACATGAAGTCCAACGACGACGCCTTCGTGCCCGCCTACCTCATCCGCTCCGCGCGTCTGCGCACGGGCGACGTCATCGAGGGCTCGCTTCGTCCTTCGCGCGGCGGCGACAAGCGCGCCGGCCTCGCCAAAATCACGACCGTCAACGGTCTGGACCCCGAGCAGATTCGCAACCGCCCCAAGTTCGGTGACCTCACCCCGGTCTATCCCAACGAGCCGCTGCGCATGGAGCATGGCAAGGACTCCATTACCGGTCGCGCCATCGACATCGTGTCGCCGATCGGCAAGGGTCAGCGTGGCTTGATCGTGTCCCCGCCCAAGGCCGGCAAGACCACAATCCTCAAGAAGATCTGCCAGTCTATCTCGATTAACAACCCCGAGGTGCACCTCATCTGCCTGCTCGTCGACGAGCGCCCCGAAGAGGTTACCGATATGCAGCGTTCCATCAAGGGCGAGGTTGTGGCGTCGACCTTCGATATGCCCGCCGACAACCACACTCGTGTGGCAGAGCTCGTCATCGAGCGCGCCAAGCGCATCGTGGAGCTGGGCGGCGATGTCGTGGTGGTGCTCGACTCCATCACGCGTCTTGCCCGCGCCTACAACTTGGCGGCGCCCGCCTCAGGCCGCATCCTTTCGGGCGGCGTCGATTCGGCGGCACTGTATCCGCCCAAGCGCTTCCTGGGCGCAGCCCGCAATATCGAGAACGGTGGCTCGCTCACCATCCTGGCCTCTGCCCTCATCGACACCGGCTCCAAGATGGACGAGGTCATCTTTGAGGAGTTCAAGGGCACCGGCAACATGGAGCTCAAGCTCGACCGCGACCTGGCCGACCGCCGCATCTTCCCGGCTATCGACCCCGTTGCCTCCGGTACGCGTAACGAGGACCTGTTGGTTGACGAGCAGATGCGTCCGTTTGTCTTTGGCCTGCGTCGCATTCTTGCCGGCATGAACAACACCGAGCGCGCAGCTGCGTCGTTTATCAAGGGTCTTAAGGGCACCAACACCAACCAGGAGTTCCTGGTGCGTTCGGCCAAAAAGCACAGCGACTACGAGCAGACGTTCTAGGTTGTCATCCACACGCAGCGATAGTCATCAATGCAATAAAGGGTCGGGGCTTTGAGCCTCGGCCCTTTTCTATATCGCCGCTCCGCGCTTATTTTTGACCATAAGACTGGCAAGCAGCAGGTTTCCCGTTTCAATCCGACATCGTCGCTTGCAATCGACAGGGCGGTTTCGCATAATAGCTTTTAAGCTTCGCGACGGATAACGCAGATGAAACGAACCATATACCGTTGCTTTGGGGCATAGCCCCGCTTCATCTTCTCTCGCGCAGCCAACTGAATGATGCGATTTGGGTGCTGGAAGATGGGGAGAGCTCATGGCTTCTTCTGATGCAACACAACGAGCAGTCCTTGCCGGACTTTCGTGCGGGATCGGCCTTGCCGCTCCCGTGGTTATGTATGCCGCGACGCTGCCGTTTTCGTCTGTGAACGAGACGGTCGTGGCGGGTGCGGTTCCCTTCGCCGTGGGCGCGGTGGCGGGCGTGGGCATCTATGCCGCCTCGCTGGGTATCTCCGAGTATCGTGCGCAGCGTGAAGAGCGTCTGTTCCAGCCCGATGCCATGGGCGGTGCCGCCAATCTCAATCAGCATCAAAGCGAGTTCAAGACCGCCTCGATTTCAGCTCAGCAGCAGGATGCGACTCCTTACGCTGCGGCTTCTGATTCTCAGGCTCAGGCGGAGCAGTCTACCTCGGCATTCCTTTCCGGCCTGACTGGTGCGTTCCAGCGCCGTCATGCCGATGATGGTGTCCCTACCATCGCTCGAGCCGCAGATGCTATGGACGAGGACGAGGCTTGGTCCATGATCGACAGTATGCTTGACGACGATTCGCCGGTGAGCTGCGACCCTGCACACTCGCGCGACGTCTATCAAGTCGCCATCGACGAGCTCACCAACGGCGGGCAGACCGGCTCCTTCAATCGCGACGACATCGCCGCCGCGGCACGCGCCGTGTCTGGCTCCCAGGCCGCCCCTGCGGGCAGCACGGCGGCTTTCGTGGCACTTGTCGCCAACGCGGCAGCCAATAACGCCTACAGCGCTACCTCGGCGGACGCGAACGCTTCTGCCGACAATTCGTACGTTGATGAAGCCATGGCCGCGGACGAGGAGGCCGTTGCCGCCCGCCGTGCCGCCGAAAGCTCGCTGTGGGGCGCTCCTGCCCAGCAGCAGGCGGCTGAGGCTGCGCCGTACAATGTAAACCTCGCCAGCATGCCTATCATCTCCGGTGCCGCGGATATCGATTTCGATGACCTCGATGAGCCTGCAGCCATCACCGCATCGATTGATGCCCAAGATCGCATCGACACCGGCGACCTTCCGGATGCCTCACTCGAGGTTGATGTCCCCATGGCCGATTACTCGGGCCACGAGGACATGTGGGCCGCCGCCACCGCGATTCTGGATGAGATTGACGAGCCTGCTCCTGTTGCGGCCCCCGCTCCCGTCGCTGCCCCTCAGCCTGCTGCCCCCGCCTATGTCGGCCGTCACAGCGCTGTGTTCCCCGAGGATACCGCCCGTATCTCGCGCGAGAGCATCGAGCGGGCCGAGGCTATTGCCGCCGGCATTATGGAAAATCGTCGTCACGAGCGCGTCAATCAGATCCTCGAGGAAGAGATCGAGCGCCTGCAGTCCTCTACCGCCAAGCGTACGGGCCGTGCCTATCTGAGCGTTATCGAGGGCGGTACCGCCAGCTTCGCGCCGCTCCGCGCGGAGGCATAACTTCTGCATGGTTAAGATCAATCGAAAATGGGCGGTTGTAACCTGCCTGATGGCGCTCTTGATCTGGGGCAATTCGCTGGTTCCCGGCTCGGGGTCGGGCTCGCTGAGCCTAACGGTCATGGTGGCTATCCGCGGTTTCCTGCACGGCGTGGGACTTCCATATGAATGGGTGACCAACTTTGTTGTTCGCAAGTGTGCGCATTTTACCGAGTATATGGTGCTCGGCATCCTGGCAACGCACGCTTTTGATTTTGAGGGCCGGCGCACCTTTGACGTGCTGCTGCCCACGGCGGTGTTCCTGCTGCTGATTCCCTCAATCGACGAGACGATTCAGCTCTTTGTGCCGGGACGCGCCGGCATGATCACCGATGTGATGATCGACTGCTGTGGAGCGGCAACGGGCGTTGTGCTCCGATATCTCTTACGGTCGCTGATGTACGCCAAAAAAGCCGCCTAGGACGTATTGTTTGGTCCTAGGCGGCCTTTTTTATTTGAGGGCTTATATGGGGCGTGGTGGCGTCGTTCCGTAGGTTGGATTTGCCGAGCGCGCCACGCCCTGTTGGTGCCTCTGCTATTGAAGCGCCTGTGCGCCCAGGGCAAGGCAACCCATGATGCCCTGCTTGCCCTCGAGGCTGTTGTTGACGATGTAGCTATCGATGTCGTTGACCTCGGGCGTGACGATATAGCCGTTGAGCATCTCGGCGCACTTTTTGCGTGCGAGCGGCACGATGGGGGTGTGGTCGGCCACGCCGCCGCCGATGATGATCTTTTGCGGCGCGTAGCACAGCGTGTAGGTCATGAGCGCCTGTGCCAGATAGCCGGCGAGCAGGTCCATGGCCTCCGGGTCATCGGCCATGTCTCCGGCGCTCTTGCCATCCCAGCGCTTTTTAACGCCGGGGCCGGCGATGAGGCCCTCTAGGCAGTTGTCGTGGAAGGGGCAGGCGCTATGCTCGCCGATGGTGTCGCGCGGGTCACGCGTGACCAGGATGTGGCCAGCCTCGGGATGCATCATGCCGTGCACGAGCTGGCCGCCCGAGAGCACACCAGCGCCCACACCGGTGCCGATGGTCAGATACACAACGTCAGTGAGGCCCTGGGCGCAACCAAACGTGACCTCGCCTAGGCAGGCGACGTTGACGTCGGTATCGTAGCCGCAGGGGATATTGAGCTCGTTTTGGATAGTGCCCAGCAGGTCAAAGTAGCGCCATGCCGTTTTGGGCGTCTCCAGGATCTTGCCGTATTGGGGCGAGGCAGGGTTGACTGCGGTGGGGCCAAAGGCGCCGATGCCCAGCGCGGCGATGCCCTTGTCGGCAAACCACGCGTTGACGGCCTCGACGGTCTCCTGCGGGGTCGTGGTCGCGATCTGCTCACGCTCCAGGACCGTACCGTCCGCATAGCCCGTGGCGCAGACCATCTTGGTGCCGCCGGCCTCGAGCGCTCCGATAAGCTGCTGCTCTGCCATAGTATTCCTTTCTCTGGGACGAGTTGCTCCGTGACTAAAGTATAGAGCTCTAAACCATTTAAGAAAGCGCTATAGAAAGAAGCCTCGCAACGCGGCGGGCGGTGCGGGGCTTCTTTGGTTACTTTAGTTGCCGGGCCGTCCTTACCCGCGCAGCTTGATTTTATCACGTAGCGACTTGAGGTTCTCCAGCGCCGCGTTAAGCGTCTCGTCTCGCTTGGCAAAGTGGAAACGAATCAGGTGGTTGACGGGCTCGCGGAAGAAGCTCGAGCCGGGCACGGCGCCCACAGCCACCTTAGACGCGAGGTCCTCGCAGAATTCGAGGTCGCTGTCATAGCCAAACTCAGAGATGTCCATCATGACGTAGTAGGCGCCCTGCGGCACGTTATGCTCAAGACCGATGCTGTCGAGTCCCTGGCAGAACAGGTCGCGCTTGGCGGTGTAGAGGTCGAGGACCTCATCGTAATAGCTGCCGTCGAATTTGAGGGCGGTGACGACGGCTTCCTGCAGGGGAGCGGCGGCGCCCACGGTGAGGAAGTCGTGGACCTTTTTGATGCGCTCGGTGATTTCGGCAGGGGCGATAGTGTAGCCCAGACGCCAGCCGGTGATGGAGTAGGTCTTGGACAGCGAGCTGCAGCTGATGGTGCGCTCAAACATGCCGGGCAGCGTGGCCATATAGACGTGCTCGTGGGGTGCGTAGACGATGTGCTCGTAGACCTCGTCGGTGATGCAGTAGGTGTCGTACTTTTTGCAGAGGTCGGCGATAAAGGTGAGCTCATCGCGTGTAAAGACCTTGCCGCAGGGGTTGGAAGGGTTGCACAGGACGATGGCCTTGGGGTCGTTGTCGCGGAAGGCCGCCTCGAGTGTCTCGCGGTCAAAGTCGAATGTGGGCGGGTTGAGCGGCACGTAGATGGGCTCGGCACCCGAAAGGATCGTGTCGGCGCCGTAGTTCTCGTAGAACGGCGAGAAGATGACGACCTTGTCGCCGGGGTTGGTGACCGTCATCATGGCGGCCATCATGGCCTCGGTAGAGCCGCAGGTGACTACGATATTCTCGTTGGGGTTTACCGACATGCCCATAAAGTGCTCCTGTTTGGCAGCGAGCGCCTCGCGCATGGCCTGGGAGCCCCAGGTGATGGAGTACTGGTGATAGAGCGGCTTGGGGTCGCTGGCGATGGCGCTGAGGCTGTTGAGCAGCTGCGCCGGGGGATCGAAGTCGGGGAAGCCCTGCGAGAGATTGACAGCGCCATACTTATTGGAGATGCGTGTCATGCGGCGGATGACCGAATCGGTAAACGTTGCCGTGCGGTTGGATAGTTCTTTCATGCCGGTCCTTTCGAGCATTTGCAGTGGGGCAAGTTTACTCCTATGAAACCGGTGGGATTTGCTCGAAATAGTCTCGAAAAACTCTTTTCAAAATTCTTGAAAATTGGGGCTTGCATCGCGTGGCGTTCCTTGCAATAATAGTCGAGCGCGAAGCGCACAGGACACGGTGGGTGTAGCTCAGTTGGCTAGAGCGACGGGTTGTGGTCCCGTAGGTCGAGGGTTCGAGTCCCTTTACCCACCCCAGTTCTTGCTTCGTGTTGATATCGGGTCGTTAGCTCAGTTGGTAGAGCAGGGGACTCTTAATCCCAAGGTCCAGGGTTCGACCCCCTGACGGCCCACCACACGATATCTCCTCTAAAGTCCGCCACAACGGACTTTAGCTTTGGGTCGTTAGCTCAGTTGGTAGAGCAGGGGACTCTTAATCCCAAGGTCCAGGGTTCGAACCCCTGACGGCCCACCCAAAGCATGTTAAAGCGACTGGCTTAGGCTGGTCGCTTTTTTGTTGACCTCGCATGGGGTCGAACCCGACAGGGCACAGCCGCTTTCACAGATCGAGCCTACCCTGGGGATCGGTAAAACCGTCAGTACCCTCCTTGAGTTTCTTCTCGTCTGCCTTCACGCGACGCTCGAGCTTTTTTGTATCCTCGGCAGGCGGTAGGTTCTCGGGGACAATTCCGCGGTCGATGAGGCTGCCACGCACGCTTGTGTTGTTCTCGACGTGCTCTTGCTTGATCTGGTCCAGGCCGTACAGGTCGTGTTCCTCGGCGTTGAAGGCCGTCATCGAGTTCGTAAGGTCCTTTGCTTTGATGAGGACATCGGCTAACCTGTCCGCCAATGCCGCGCTCTTGGGTACGCCGAGCTGCTGCTTCATTTCCGCCGTGCTTCTGCCGCCGAATAACGCCTCATCGCCCTTCGACTTGATGATCGCGAATCCTTTGGAGTCCACGCCGCGTTTGAACGCAATACCCGAGAGCTGTTTCTCTGAATCGGATAGCGAGTGACGCGCCTGCAAGTGCTGAATCTCTGCGAAGCGCTGCTCTATGAGCTCTTGGCGGCGCGTCTGCACGGCAAAGTATGCCTGGGCGAGCGCGATCTCTGGCTTGTTTGAATCTCCGTTCTGTGCGATTAAATAGCATGCATAGCGCGTAAGTTTGTAGTCTTTAACCGCGCGAGCGGCGACACCGGCAGTTACCATTTTCGTGGTGTCACGAAAATGGGAATCAACTGGAGTTTTGTTTGTTTCGCATGAGACTTTTGCCCTCTTAACAACTTCGGCGAAGTTCTCCCATCGAGTGTACCCCATGGGTTCCATTAAATCGCGTGCGAGCCAATACTCAACGCCGTCTTTCACATTGGCGTAGCTATCAAGTTCGATACGCCACTTCTCGATATCTCTCCTGTCCATATCTCCTCCTCGCTGGTCTATTTTCTATGCGGGCTTTGCCCGCTCTGTATTCAGAATAAGGATACGCTGTCGTGCGGACACGAATGGGCCCCGTGCTGCTTCGAGCTCACGGGGCCCATGGATATCGATTGGTTGTGTTCTGCTTTAGATAGGTGTCCGGTTTAATCCGCTCGATAGTGCGACCCGAGACTTTCAGTTCGCTTGCGCATGGCTTTGACCATTTCCTGTGCTAGTCGAATCTGCGACTGTAGGCGGGCGAGGGCTGCGACTTCGCTGTCCTGGGCTTTCTGTGTGCTCAAGGTCGTTGCCTCCGTCTTTAAGCCCTCAAGCTCGTGTAGTGCCTCGGATAGGCCTGTTTCGGTCCTGTTGATCATGCAAAAGGTGCTCATCGTGTGCCTAAGGCTGTGTGTCAGGCGTTCGGCATCTGTTGTGGCAATGCCGTACTGGGGGAGGGTGATATCCGCCTTCAGGGCCGCCTCAGGCTCTTTCTGCGCTGTGAGGGCTGCCGATGCGCCCGCGATACGTCCGAATACGATGCCGTTGGCGCTTGACAAGCCACCAATGCGGTCGGCGCCGTGCATGCCGCCTGTCGCCTCGCCGCAAGCGTAGAGGCCCTCAACGCCCGTGTGCGCGGTCTTATCGATCTTGATGCCGCCGTTAGCGGCGTGGGCATACATCGCAACGCGCATCTCGTCAGTCGGGGCGATGCCGTGCTCGTCTTGCAGCCAGGTGGCAAAGGTCTGCACAAACTCTGGGACATCCTCGCGGGGGAAGTCGTAGTGGAGTGCCAGGCCTTCGACACCTGCCTGATCGATGACGAGATCGATAGCGCGGGAGGCCAAGCGTGACGTGAAGGGACCATATCCAGAGCGCTGCTCGAGCAGGTCGTTCAGCTTGTCGTCGGCAATATCTACCGGCTGGTCTACATGCACGTAGCGCCAGGTTTTCTCGTTGAAGACCAAGTTACGCCTGGGCTCGATGAAGCCGGGCATCATCTGCATGAACTCTATATTAGTAAGTGTTGCGCCGTGCGCCAGTGCGATGGCCTGCGAGGAGCTGAGCACATCAGCCGACGTAAGGCTGCGCTCGAACAGGCCGCCTGTGCCACCGGCTGCGATGATCGTGGCCTTGGCAGCAAAGGGCACGATTCGATTTTCGGTAAGGTCGTAGAGTACGGTTCCGGTTATTCTGCCGTTCGTGTCCTCAACAAGGTCGATAAGCTCATGGCGGGGGAGCAGGCGAATGCCGAGCGACTCGATCCAGGTCGTCAGAGCGTCCTCAAGGGGCTTGCGGGTGAGGCCGCGCCACATGCGCGTCTTGTGGTCAAAGCAGGGGATAAATTGCTTTTGTTGAGCACTCTTGGCGCTTTGCGGACGCTGGAGCTCAACGCCCAGGTCTTGCTCGAGCCAGTCAATCGCTTGGGGAATGCCGTGGACGAACGTTTGGACGAGTTCGGGGTCGGCGACACCGCCGCCGACGGTCTGGATGGTGTCGATGAGGTCCTGCTCGTCGTCTTCGTCGACGGGACCGATGAGGCCGAGGCCCCAGGTACCCGGGAAGAAGCTCGATCCACTCATGGTCTTGCCGGCGCTTGCCACAGTGACGGTTGCACCCGTGCGTGCCGCTTCGATGGCGGCACAAAGGCCCGCAATGCCAGATCCAATTACCAGTACATCAGTCGATTCCATCGGATTCCTTTCTCGTCCGGCGCATTGTCGCACGGGTGATCGGCAATGGGGCCGCAAAGACCCGTCAAATCGGTAAAGGGCAAATATGGCAGGTGGGCGTCATGGACGCTCTGACGCTCCATCTCTTCACATCTCGTATTTCGCCCCAGCTGATATATCGGCATTAGATACCCTGCGCCAGCGCAAACAAAAAGAGCCGCTACCTCGAAAGGTAGCGGCTCCAAAGCTCAACTATCTGAGCATCGCGCGGGCGCGATTAGGCCTTGAGGGCCTCCTCGACGGCGACAGCGCAGGCGACGGTGGCACCGACCATGGGGTTGTTGCCCATGCCGATGAGACCCATCATGTCGACGTGCGCAGGCACGGAGGAAGAACCGGCGAACTGGGCGTCGGAGTGCATACGGCCCATGGTGTCGGTCATGCCGTAAGAGGCAGGGCCGGCGCCCATGTTGTCCGGGTGCAGGGTACGGCCAGTGCCGCCACCAGAAGCGACGGAGAAGTACTTCTTGCCAGCCTCGAGGCGCTCCTTCTTGTAGGTGCCAGCGACGGGGTGCTGGAAGCGCGTGGGGTTGGTGGAGTTACCGGTGATCGAGATGTCGACGTTCTCGTGCCACATGATGGCAACGCCCTCGCGGACGTCGTCGGCGCCGTAGCAGTTGACGGCGGCGCGGGGACCATCGGAGTAGGGGATGGTCTCGACGACCTTGAGCTCGCCCGTGAAGTAGTCGAACTGGGTCTTCACGTAGGTGAAGCCGTTGATGCGGGCGATGATCTGAGCAGCGTCCTTGCCCAGACCGTTGAGGATGACGCGCAGCGGCTTCTTGCGAGCCTTGTTGGCGTTCAGAGCCAGGCCGATAGCACCCTCAGCGGCAGCGAAGGACTCGTGACCGGCCAGGAAGGCGAAGCACTCGGTGTCGTCGGAGAGCAGCATAGCGCCCAGGTTGCCGTGGCCCAGACCGACCTTGCGGTCCTCGGCGACGGAGCCGGGAACGGTGAAGGCCTGGATGCCCTCGCCGATGATGGCGGCAGCCTCAGAAGCGGACTTGGCGCCACGCTTGACAGCGAGAGCGCAACCGAGGGTGTAGGCCCACTCGGCGTTCTGGAAGGCGATGGACTGGGTGTTGTTGACGATCTCACGCGGGTTGAAGCCCTTGTCGGTGCAGATCTGCAGAGCTTCCTCGAGGGAGGCGATGCCGTTGTCGGCGAGGCACTTGTTGATCTTGTCAGCGCGGCGCTCGTAACCTTCGAACGTAACAGTCATAGTTATTTCCCTCCCTTTCTACTCGTGAACCGGGAACACGCTGGCGACGGAGTGAGTCTCCTCGTCGGTGCGCGGGTCGATGTACTTGGCAGCGTTCTCCCACTGACCATAGTGGCCCATAGCGCCAGCGATGGCCTCCTCGGGGGTCTTGCCGGCCTTGACGGCGTCGGTGAACTTGCCGAGGTTCAGGAACTCGAATGCGATGATCTCGTTCTTGTCGTTGAGAGCCATGCGGGTGACGTAGCCCTGAGCGAGCTCGAGGTAACGAGCGCCCTTGGCCTTGGTGCCGAACATGGTGCCGACCTGAGAGCGAAGGCCCTTGCCGAGGTCGTCGAGGGAGGCGCCCACGGGCAGGCCGCCCTCGGAGAACGCGGTCTGGCTGCGGCCGTAAACGATCTGCAGGAAGATCTCGCGCATAGCAACGTTGATGGCGTCGCAGACGAGGTCGGTGTTGAGGGCCTCGAGGATGGTCTTACCGGGAAGGATCTCGGAAGCCATGGCGGCAGAGTGGGTCATACCCGAGCAGCCGATGGTCTCAACGAGGGCCTCCTCGATGATGCCGTCCTTGACGTTCAGCGTGAGCTTGCAGGCGCCCTGCTGAGGTGCGCACCAACCCACACCGTGCGTAAGACCGGAGATGTCGGAAATCTCCTTAGCCTGGACCCACTTGCCCTCCTCGGGGATGGGTGCGGGGCCGTGGTATGCACCCTTGGCAACGGGGCACATGTTCTCCACTTCCTGTGAGTACTGCATGCCTCTCCTCTCTATCGTGTTGGCGTCCCGTCTGGGGGTCGTGGCTGGCGATTGCCGGGCGACCCTTCGAAAGGGACATGACATGCAGCCCCTATAATACCGCGAAATGCACGGAATATTCGGCGAACGGCTCAGTTTTCGTAGCGAGAAGTCCGGAAGTTTTAATTGAAACGGTTTAACGCTATGTTCTGTGGTCGCGAACTTCCGTAGAGGGGGTCCGTCTTGGGCAAGCTTTTGGTCGGCTCTTGTAAGTGTTGCAGGGGTTGACCTGTTGCAACGGTGCCGTTCGCCGCCTGTTTACTGCCTTTGGCCGCGCGAGTGTATTGTTTTGCGTGAATGTTTTGATGGCACGCTTCAATCGTGCTGTATTGGATGGCAAGCAGATCCCGGCGAAGGGAGCGCCATGCAGCGCGTTTGGAGAACGGTTACCGGCTTTTACCATGTCTGTGCCCGCGGTACGGGCAAGCAGCTCATCTTTGAGGGCGATGATGACCGGTGGGAGTTTTTGGAACTGATGCGCGACTGCTGCCGGGAGGAGGGTGTGACGGTTATCGCCTGGTGCCTTATGGGCAATCACGTGCATTTGGTGCTTGCAGATTACGAGGACAGGATGAGCGCGGCGATGCACCGGTTGCTTTTGACGTACGCGCGGCGGTTCAATAAACGCACGGGGCGCACGGGCCATCTGTTCCAGAACCGTTTTGACCGGCGCTCGCTCGATACCGACTGGCAGGTGATGGAGGCTATTCGCTCCGTACACGCCGATTCGCAGGAGGCTGGCATCAGCTTAATCGAGCGTTATCCCTGGAGCAGCTTTGCCGAGCATCTGCGCGCTTACGAAGGTGACGCGGCTGATGTCGCGAGGGGATTTTCTGATCCTTCTTGCGTGCTTGAGCTTTTTGGTTCTGCCGAGGGCTTTATTGCCCATTCGCTTTCGACGCCCGACGGCTGCGATCCAGCGATGCCCGTTCTGGAAGAGACGGAGTGGGAGCGGCATGCCTTTGCCGAAAAGTTGGCGAAGGGGCTCGGGGTTCCGCTCCACGGGGTTAAAGCCGCGCCGTCGGCGCAGCGCAATATCGTCATTCTTGGATTGCACGATGCCGGTTTTACGGTGCGTCAGATTGAGCGATATACGGGGATTGGCAAAAGTACCGTTTCTCGTATCGTGCGTGCCTGTGCACGAACGGCGGTGCAGACTGGCCGAAACGTGGCGTAGGACTGCCTGTGCACCGCAGCTGGGGTCGCCCATATGCCACAACCATTGTTCTAAAAGCTTGGTACGGTAACTGCACTTCTTAATATGCATAGAAAAATCGCCATCTTGCATAAAATAACGGCTCGGTCCGGGTTTGCCCGTGCCTACCCCCGTCTGCGCCGTGCAAAAAACGGAGTTTTCAGCATCGTGTTGCTGTCGGCACCGCCGCAATCTTGCAACATACGGGTCCCGAAGCTATTGATTCCCGCCGTTGCGCCCCCGAAGCGCTTGCCTGCGTCCCGTCAGACCGCGATGCTTGTTCTAAAACACAATATATATGCGCCTAAAGACGTTGATTAACGCTTTCGATGCGTATACACACAGCTTGGCGTGCTGAATACTCGCAAAAATGCACGCCGCTCCCTATGGGACCCGTCTGCGGCAGGCGCGAAGCGAGTCGGAGCTTCGCAGAACGGGGCTTGGCGCATTGCTTGGCGGGCCCGGGGCCCTGCCGCAGGCCTTTGGTGCTGTGGAAAACGCCCGTGCTCGCGTCTGGCTGTGTGGCAAATGTCAGACGGGGCGCCGGACGCGCGGACTTTGTGCGTTCGCGCTCATTAGGTAAAAACAGAGCCGCCCGTATCGGGCGGCTCGGCAATCAAAAACCTTGGATTCGGGGCATAAACTACTGGTTAGCTTGCCCCTCGAGCATGCCGTCGAGGGTGCGCCAGGCGAGCTCGGCGCATTTGACGCGGGCGGGCATGTGCGAGATGTCCTGGAGCTGGGCGGCTTCGTCCAGGTCTTCCAGGTCTTCCTCGGAGAGCTGCTCGCCGCGGATCATGGCGAGGAAGAGCTCTGCCAGGCGGTGAGCTTCCTCGACGGTCTCGCCGGTGATGAGGTCGGCCATGATGTCGGCGCTGGCCTGGCTGATGGCGCAGCCGTGGCCGGTAAAGGAGGCCTCCTCGATCACGCCGTTCTCGACGCGCAGCTGCAAGGTGAGCTCGTCGCCGCAGCTGGGGTTGATGCCGTCGTGCTCGTGCGTGGGAGCATCCATCTCGTATTTATAGTCGGGGTGCGAGTTGTGCTCCATAAATGTGGTGGAGGTGTACAGATTACCCATTGAACGTGCTCCAAACGTGATGCAGGCCGGCGATGAACTTGTCGATGTCGGCCTTGTCGTTGTAGAAGGCCACGCTGGCGCGGCAGCAGGCAAGGTTCTCGACGCCCAGCCAGGTAAGCAGCGGCTGCGCGCAGTGGTGACCGGCGCGGATGCAGACGCCGTCCATGTCCATGATGCTCGCGACGTCGTGCGGGTGGATGCCCTTGACGTTAAAGCTCACAACGCCGTGGTGGTTGTCCCAATAGATGGAGCCGATGATCTGGACAAAGTCGAGCTGCATGAGCTCACCCATCAGGTAGTGGACGAGTGCCTGCTCGCGGGCCTGGATGTTCTCGTAACCCACCGTGTTGACCAGGTAGTCGAGTGCCGCACCCGTGGCGAAGATGCCGGCGGCGTCCTGCGTGCCGGCCTCGAATTTCTCGGGGACGGGCGCCCAGACGGCGTCCTGCTCGGTGACCGAGTCGATCATCTCGCCGCCGGTAAGCATGGGCGGCATGGCGTTGAGCAGGTCCATCTTGCCCCACAGCACGCCGATGCCCATGGGGCCCATGGCCTTGTGCGCGCTAAAGGCAAAGAAATCGGCTCCAAGGTCGGCCACATCGACCGGCATGTGCGGCAGCGACTGCGCGCCGTCGACGACCAGATAGCCGCCGTACTTGTGCACGAGCTTGCCGAGGTTCTTGACCGGGTTCTCAACGCCCAGGACGTTAGAGACCTGACCCACGGCCAAGATCTTGGTCTTGGGGCCCACCTTGGCAAGAACTTCCTCGGTGGTGAGCTGGCCGGTCTTGGTGGGGTAGAGGTAGACGAGCTTGGCGCCGGTCTCACGGCAGACCTGCTGCCACGGAATCAGGTTGGAGTGGTGCTCCATGATGGTGATGACGACCTCGTCGCCCGGTTCGAGGACCGTGGGCGCAAAGCTCTTGGCGACCAGGTTGAGCGACTCGCTCGTGTTGCGGGTGAAGACGACCTCGTTGGCCTGGGGGGCGCCGATGACGTCGGCGATCTGCTGACGCACCTTTGCGATGGCCTCGGTGGCCTCGACGGACAGCGAGTACAGGCCGCGCAGGGGGTTGGCGTTCATGCGCTGGTAGAAGTCACGCTCGGCGTTGAGCACGCAGGCGGGGCGCTGCGCGGTGGCCGCGCTATCGAGGAAGGCGATCTCGGGGTGCTGCTGGAACAGCGGGAACTGCGCCTTGTAGGGATTGGTCTCGATGTCGACGGTAGGCCAGCCGCGCGAGGCCTCGTCGCTGGCGTCGAGTTCCATGGGCTCGGGGGCAGTACAGGTATCGCATTTAACGTGCTCGGTGTCGATCATGCGAGCTCCTCCTCAAAGTTATCGATCAGGTTGTTGCCCAGGCGGACGACGGCGGCGCGGGTGCGCTCATCGGTGGCGGAAAGCGCAGCGTCCTCCAGCTTGGCGCGGATGAACAGGTCCTCGGCGGCGTTTTGGTCAAGGCCGCGGCAGGCGAGGTAGAACAGCTGCTCGTCGCGGACGTGGCCGATGGTGGCGCCGTGGTTGCCAGCGACGTCGTCCTCGTCGCAGAGGATGACGGGGACGGTTTTGTTGTCGACGCCCTTGTTGGCGAGCAGCACGGTCTCGCGCTCGGTGCCGGTTGCGCCCTTGCAGCCGTGCACGAGGTCGATGGTGCCGCGGTAGACCTTCTTGGACGTGCCAGTCAGCACGCCGTTGGCGTCGATTTCGCACTCGGTCTTACGACCGCGGTGGCGCAGCTCGTAGTTGAAGTCGCGCACCTGTTCGCGGGCACCTAGGTAATCGGTATCGATGGTCACCTTGGCGGTGTCGCCCAGCAGATCGCCGGCGAGGCCGGTGGCGCTGGCACCGGCACCCAGGACGGTGTGCTGCACGTTGACGCGCGCGCCCTCGTCTAGGAATAGACCGGTGTCATCGAGTGCGATCCAGCTGTCATCGAGCGTCTGTGTGCAGGTCACGTTGACGGTGGCGTACTCGTGAGCGCACACGCGCAGCACGGAGCCCACGACGCCTTGGCCGCTGACGGGGGAGTCCAGGGCTAGAGCGAGGTCGAGCGTTGCCTGCGGACGGGCGACGACATCGATAGCGGCGATGGCCGCCGCCGCGTCGGCGCCACTCACGCGCACGGTAACCGTGGCGTGCTGGTATGCGGGCACATCGATGACGATGCACTTGGTGGCGTGGTCGATCAGATAGGTGCAGGCAGCCTCGCCCATGCCGGTCTCGAAGGCTTCGGCAGGGGAGAGCTCCTCCTCGAGCTTGATAGCGCCGGCCTGGTAGACGGAGGTGGCGGGCACGTCGAGCTCGGTCTCGGGCGTGATGCGGGCGCGGTCGGCGGCGTCGCCGGGGGCGGAGGCACGGCGCTCGGGGAAGCGCTCGGCCATGGCGTCCATGGCGGTATCGAAGGCGTCGGCCGTGCCAGCAAACTGCTCTTCCAAGCCCTCAACCTCAACGGCCTCGGCGGGAGCGGCGGAAAGCTCGTCCGAAAGCTCGAGCTTGGTCTGGTTCATTTTGAGCCAGCCCCAAGTGGCGGCCGGCATCGCATTAACCTGCTCGAGCGTGGTAGCAGCGGTGTTGGTTTCCTGTTTCATTATCCGATCGCTCCTTCCATCTCCAGCTTGATCAGGTTGTTCATCTCGACGGCGTACTCAAGCGGCAGCTCCTTGGAGACCGGGTTGGCAAAGCCGTTGACGATCATGGTGCGGGCCTCTTCCTCCGAGATGCCGCGGCTCATCAGGTAGAACACCTTGTCGTCGCCGATGCGGCCGATGGTGGCCTCGTGGCCGATGTCGACGTTTTTGGCGCGGATGTCCATGGCCGGAATAGTGTCGGAGCGGCTCTGGTCGTCGAGCATGAGCGACTGGCAGCTCACGGTTGCCTTGGAGCCCTCGGCCTTGGGCGTGGCCACGATAGAGCTACGGAAGGTCTGGATGCCGCCGCTCTTGGAGATGCCCTTAGTCTCGACGGTTGCCGAGGTCTCGGGCGCGTTGAGTACGACCTTACAGCCGGTATCGAGGTTCTGGCCGGCGCCGGCAAAGGTGATGCCGGTAAAGCTCGAGCGGGCGCCGCGGCCGTTGAGCACGCTCATGGGGTAGAGATAACCCACATGGCTGCCGAAGGAGCCACTGATCCAATCGATGTCGCCGTCCTCGTCCACGCGCGCACGCTTGGTGTTGAGGTTGTACATGTTCTTGGACCAGTTCTCGATGGTCGAGTAGCGCAGGTGTGCACGCTTGCCCACAAAGAGCTCGACAGCACCGGCGTGGAGGTTGGCCACGTTGTACTTGGGTGCGGAGCAGCCCTCGATAAAGTGCAGGTCGGCATCGTCCTCGACAATGATGAGCGTGTGCTCAAACTGGCCGGCGCCCTTGGCGTTGAGGCGGAAGTAGCTCTGCAGCGGGAAATCGAGCTTGGTGCCCTTGGGCACGTAGACAAACGAGCCGCCCGACCACACGGCGCCGTGCAGGGCCGCAAACTTGTGGTCGGTGGGCGGGATGAGCGTCATAAACTTCTCGTGAATGAGCGGCTCCCACTGCGGGTCGTGCAGGGCCTCCTCGATGCCGGAGTAGACGATGCCCATCTTGGACGCGGTGTCCTGCATGTTGTGGTAGACGAGCTCGGAGTCGTACTGCGCGCCGACGCCCGCCAAGTAGCTGCGCTCGGCCTCGGGGATGCCCAAGCGCTCAAAGGTGCTCTTGATGTCGTCGGGCACCGACTCCCAGTCGTGCTTTTGGTCGGTGTTGGGCTTGACGTAGGTGACGATGTTGTCCATGTCCAGGCCCTCGATGGAGGGGCCCCACGTCGGGTCGGGAAAACGATTGAAGATCTCGAGGGACTTTAAGCGCAGGTCGAGCATCCACTGCGGCTCGTCCTTCTTGGCGCTGATCTCGCGCACGATGTCGGGCGTGATGCCGGCGTCGAGGCGCTCGAATCCCTCCTCGCCATAGGTGAAGTCGTAGAGGCTGCGGTCGATGTCCGCGACCTCGGTGCGGTTCTTGGTCATTGCGTCGCCCCTTTACGCCTGCTGCTCGGCAACGGCGGACTCGGCCTGGGCGCGCTGCTCGGCGGCCTCGCGCTCGAAGGTCTCAAAGCCGTTCTTGTCGATCCAGGGGATGAGCGAGGCGTCGTCCTCGCGCACGATGTGGCCCTTGACCATTACGTGGACGCGGTCGACATCCAGGTGCTCCAGGATGCGTGTGTTGTGCGTGATGATGAGCATGGAGCCGTCGCAGCTCTTGCGGTAGGCGTCCATGCCGTGGCTGACGGTGGAAAGCGCGTCGACGTCCAGGCCCGAGTCGGTCTCGTCGAGGATGGCGAGTTTGGGCTGCAGCAGCAGGAGCTGGAGCATTTCGACCTTCTTCTTCTCGCCGCCCGAGAAGCCCACGCCCAGCTCGCGGTTGAGATAGGCGGTATCCATGTTGAGCTCGGCCGCGAGCTCCTTGACGCGACGGCGGAACTCCTTGCCCTTCATCTCCAGGCCGGGGCGGCCGGCGATGCTGGCGCGCAAAAAGCTCGACAGCGGCACGCCCGGGATCTCGACCGGGGCCTGGAAGCTCAGGAACAGGCCGGCGCGCGAACGCTTGTCGGTGGTGAGCTCGGTGATGTCCTGGCCGTCAAAGACGATACGGCCGTCGTTGACCGTGTAGACGGGGTCGCCCATGACCAGGTGACCGAGGGTGGACTTGCCGGCGCCGTTGGGTCCCATCAGCACGTGGGTCTCGCCGGCGGCGACGTTGAGGTTGACGTTGTGGAGGATGGTCTTCTCGTCCACGGAGGCGGTCAGACCTTCGATGGAAAGCAGCGGATTTGCGCTCATGCTGTCCCTCTCTGTATATGGTGTACTCATAGGTGTACTAAACCCTAGGAATCTTCTCGGAATAAAGTTACTATGGGTTCGGCGTTAGTCAAGGGAAAACCCGACTAATTCACTCGACTTTTTAGATGCGTGACATAATAATCAGGATTGTTTGCCCCGCGCGCATAAGATTTGGGACAAACAAGCCTGGTATTTTGTCCCAGGAACAACGGGAGGGTAGGTATGCTCATTTCTTCCAAGGGCCGCTATGCCCTCCGGTTAATGATCTATATCGCGGCGCTGGGCGACGCCGAGGGCAAGATTGCCTTGCGCGAGGTTGCCGACCGTGAGCATATCTCGCAAAAGTATCTGGAGCAGCTGGTTCGTCCGCTTATGAAGGCGGGCCTGCTTAAGAGCGTGCGCGGCAAGGGCGGCGGCTACATGATGGCCAAGGACCCGGCCGAGGTGCGCGCCGGCGACATCCTGCGTGCCGTTGAGGGCAGCACGGCTCCGGTGGCGTGCGATGGCATCGACAACAGCTGCGCCCGCAGCGACCTGTGTTCCACCGTCAAGTTCTGGCGCGGCCTGGACGAGGTCATCGAGAACTATGTCGACGGCGTGACGTTGGCCGACCTGGCCGCCGTCCCCGAGATCAACTTCGACATTAAGCTGTAGGTTGACCGCAATTCCTTAAGAATTCGCGGAGGGTTGTTGCCGTTTACCGAGGGGTTGTTGTGTAACAACGGGCGAGCTGCAATACTTATTTTTATCTTTGCAAACTGCACTTTAACTACACCAATGCAGGGAGGATCTTATGCAGCCCAAGCATTCCGCGATTGTCGCGGGCCTGACGCTGGCGCTTTCGTTTGGCGCCGTTTCCGCGCCGGCACCCGCCGCTGCCGAGGAGCCCACGCCGGGCGTTGCCTCGGATGCCACCGATATCGACAAAGGTCTCTACACCCAGCAGTCTTTCTCGGGCGTGCTGAGGTCGGTCCAGGGCGTTTCGTTTGTCAACGTGACTCCCGAGATGAAGTACTTTACCAAGTACGAGAGCCATGGTAATTACAACCAGGGCTTTTCGTATGGCGACGGTTATAACGCGCTGGGCTATTACCAGTTCGACCGTCGTTGGTCGCTCATCCCGTTTATGAAGCAGGCCTACAACTACAACCCCGAAAAATACTGCATGCTCAAGGATGCGATTGATCGCGGCAGCGAGATTTCCAACACGAGCAATGCCATGTACGAGAACGGTCAGCTCACCGAGTTGGGCCATATCGCTCAGGATGCCTTTCAAGGTGCGTACAACACCGATCCTGTTGAGTTCTCAGCACTTCAAGATGCCTATGCGTACAACTCGTACTATGCGGTGACCGAGGCGTGGCTCAAGAGCGGCCTGGGCATTGATATTTCGGGCCGCGCCGATTGCGTCAAGGGCATGGTGTGGAGCATCACCAACATGTGCGGTACCGGTGGCTGCAGAGACTTCTTCCGCTGGGCGAATCTTTCCAACGATATGTCCGACCGCGAGTTTGTGACGGCGCTCTCCAACAGCGTGGTCAATAACGTGGCGACCAAGTATTCGAGCCAGCCCCAGTATCATGAGGGCTGGAAGAACCGCTACCGCAACGAGCTAAAGGACTGCTTGGTTTATATCGCTGAGGACGAGGCAGCCGCTGCGACGCCCGTGCAGCCCGAGCCTACGCCGGCGCCCTCGCCGACACCTGATTCGAATGACGACTCGAGTGACGATGCCAACGATGACAGGATGGATGCGCCCTCGACCGATGCTGACGGTAATGGCTCTGCTGGTGGCACTACCAACGACGGCTCTACCTCGAACGGCTCCGATTCGAACGGCTCTGCTGCGGGCGATTCGTCTTCAAGCTCTGCCGGCAATACGGACAGCGACGCTTCTGGTTCGACCGACGCTGACACCTCTAACTCATCCACCGGCTCGAGCGATTCGTCCGTTGACACCGGCTCTAACAACGGCTCTGGCTCTGACGCAACCCCTGATTCCGATGCTTCCAAGGACGACTCGAATAAGGCGCCGGACGCTCCCGTTGCTTCGCCGGACAAGAAGCCTTCTTTCTCCGAGCAGCTTGGTTCTACGCTGGGTTCTTCGCTGATGGCTGGCGTCAATAACGGCTCGGCCCAGAACAAGGACAACTCTGATCAGGCTTCCACGGAAAAGACCGAAGCCGCAAAGGGCGACTCCACGGATAAGGCTTCCGAGAAGGTTGAATCCGATAAGGGTTCTGGCTCTGATGAGAAGGACGACAAGTCCGCTCAGAAGAAGGACGAGGACAAGAAGTCTGAATCTGAGGAGAAGGACAAGAACAAGGACAAGACCGAGGACGGAAAGCAGCAGGGCGAGGACAGCAGTAAGGGCAACACCGACAACCAGAACCAAGAGCAAAATGACTCCAAGACGGTGACCACTACAACCACCACTACAACGACTAAGACTTCGGGCGGTAACATGCCCAAGACGGGCGACCTTATCGTTATGGCGAGCCTTGCCAGCGCGAGCTTGGCCACGCTGGGCGCTACGTCTATCGTAAGTGGTAAGCATAAGCTCGATCAGCAGAAGAAGGCTTCTGGGGAGGACGACTCGGGGGAGTAGGCTCTCAGTTGCCAGATAACTAAATAGTCGGGACGGGGTCCGGTGCGAATGTATCGGGCCCCGTTTTGTTGTGCAACGATTAATTGTGCCCCCTCACACCTCTTGTTACTACCGTTGCCCGATATGTTTGCGCGGCGACATCGGTACATGCGATGCGGTCATTACAATTGGCATCGTGCTGAGATTTAGGGGGAACGTTTTGGTGTCTGAACAGGCAAATGTTGATTGTGCTGCTGGCTTTGGCTTACGTTTGATCGGCTGTGCCGACGATGCGGCTTTGCCCATTGGCATGCACGACTATGCGGAGGCTCTTGGTTGCTGCACGCTGGTCGACAAGACCATGTTTATTGCCGATGTGTTGGACTGCGACGCGTCCGTTGTGGTGTGCTGTCGACCCGAGGGTTTTGGCAAAAGCATGAACTTGTCGACGCTCAGGGCTTTTCTGGAGCGTCCAGCGGTTGGTCGCGCTGATCAGCGTTTGTTTGCCAATGCTCAGATTTGGGATGCAGACGGTGGGCGCTATCGGGATGAATATGCTTGCTATCCGGTGATATCGCTGGACTTTTCTGGCGCTGCGAGGCGTGGTGCCGCTATTGCCGACGTCGTGCGCGATGCCCTTTCGGGCGAGTGCGCTCGCTTGTTGGCGCTCTTGGAGGCTCCTGATTTAGCTCGAGATAAGGTGCGTCACATCGAACGTGTTGCGCGTGGCGTGGCGAGCGCGGACGAGGTTGACTCGGTGCTCGGTGTTCTCATTGAGCTGGTGGAGATGGCCTGCGATGAGCAGGTTGTATTGCTCATTGATGGGTACGATGCGGCGTGGTCTCGCCGTGCGAGCGCGAGGGACGCTTCCGACGCCGATCCGGCAGGGCTATTCGATCGCGTGCTGTTCGACGCCATTGCCACTGCGCGCGATTCGTTGCGGCTGACGTGTCTGATGGGGGAGTGTCCCGGTCCTGCCGAAGCGGCGCTTTCTTCGCGCGGCTGCTCGTATTGTCTGTCGACGCCGCTTTCGACGTGGTGTGACCGTTGGTTCGGCTTTTCGGATGCCGAGGTCCAGGCTCTGTTGAATCATGCTGGGCGCGAGGAATACCTGGATGATGCGCGTGAATGGCTCGAGGGGTATCGGTTTGGCAGGGCCTATTGCTCGAGTCCAGAGCGTGTGATCGGTTTTCTGGACCGAGGCTGCACGGCGCCTGTGCGTGCCGATCTGTATGGATATGCCGATTGCCTGAGTAGGGTAGTTGCCGGGTGGAATCTCGACCGCCTTTCGGTCTTGTTTGATTTGCTCGAGGCCCATGGGTGCGCTGAGGTCCCGCTTTATTTGGGCACTGCAGAGCCAGATGTCTCGCCTGACGATGGCATGTGGACAGCGCTGTATCTGTCCGGTTTCCTGACGACAGATATGACTGAGGAGCCAGAGCATGGCGATCGCCTCCGTGTTTTGCGATTGCCCAATAAAGAGCTTCGCCAGGTCTTGCGTCTAGTAATTGTTGAGTGGTTTGAGTGCGCTGCCGAAGACATTCGAGACGTCGATGCGTTTCGCGACGGGCTGTGCCGTGGGAACGAGGATACCGTGAGGCGGGCGCTAAGCCGCATCCTGGGGGATGCGGGAATCGGTGAGACCGACCCAGATAAGCCGCTGCCATATCATCTGCTCTTGCAAGGGCTCTGCTTTGGCTTGCCGGGCTATGCCAATCCTGCCTCGAGGCGAAAGTGTGGCGCAGGTCGCTGGGACATCCAGATTTTCCCCACGAGTGCTGTGTTCGACGTAGCAGACACGATTGGCATGCTGGACGAGCGCCCGCTGATAACGATTAACTTGATGTATGACCCCGATGTGGATGCGCTGGGCCTGGAATTGCTGGCCGTGCAGTCGCTACTCGACATAGAGCGCGACGGCATCGACGAAATCCGTGTGCCGCGACCCGGCGTTGGCCGCATGCGCTGGGGGTTTGGGTTTGATGGACAGCATGTGGCTACGGTGTGCCAGCGGCTTTAAGCGCCGAGGTGTTTCCGGCTTCCGTTACTCGGTGTCCTTCATGGGCGGCATGGGCTTCCAGTTGGGATCCTTGACGATCTTGCGGGCGTCCTTCATGCCGCGTCGCAGCGCCGGGATGCCGGTCTTAAAGCACTTGTCAACGGCAGCCAGGCGAATGAATTCCTTGCAGAAGGTCGCAGCGTTGCCCAGACGGAACAGCACGGGGTGATAGTCGCCGTAGATCTGCATGTAGCGGGCGAGGAAGCCTCGGTTGCGCATGATGTAGTAGCGGTTGGTGTCGCTCGTGGAGTTGAGCTGGCGCTTGCCGGCGATATCCCAGTTAGAGACGGCGCGGGCGCGCTTGAGAACCACGTCGGCAACAACGGCGGCGGAGAAGTGCTGGCTGGCCACGTAGCCATAGCAGGCATCGTCGCCGTAGATAAAGAAGCGCGCGTCGGGCAGGCCAATCTTGTCGACCACGCGGCGCGAGAACATGCCGCCCTCAAAGCACAGCTGGTTCATGGTGCGGTAGCCCTCGGGACCCAGATCCCACTTGGCGACTGGGTTGGGAATGCCGAGTGAAAGGATGAGTTGGTATTGCCAAAAGAAGGCGCCGCCGTCAAAGTCCAGGCGCGAACCCTGGATGACATCGTAGCGGTCGGTCCACTTGGCAAGACGCTCGATGCCTTCGGGGATGACGAGCACGTCGTCGTCCATCACCCAGAACCACTGGGCGCCCAGGCCGTAGGCGCACTTGGTGCCGGCGGAGAAGCCGCCCGCACCGCCGCCGTTTTCGAGCTGCGGGGCGTAGATGACACGGTCGGTGCCGCCCTGCGCGTCGGGCTGCTCGGTGTCGATGCCCCACAGGTTGGCCAGGCGCTCGTTGAATGCGGTGCACATGGCCTCGGTCTCGCGCGAATTCTCGTTATCGACAATCACGATGCGCCAGGGCGTTGCCGTGAGCTCGGTCATAGAGTCGAACAAGTTGGCCAGGAGTTCCTGGCGCTTGTACGTAACGACGACGATGGCGAGCTTATCGATGGGAGCGGGAAGGGTGGAAGGCATGGGGCAATATATCCTTTCACGCGCGGCGGGCGAGTGCTGCGCGGAAGCTATCGAATACGTCCTTGGGACTGTCCTATTGTAAAGGCTCGGCGCACCTTGGCGGCAAGCTTTGAATAAAACGCAGGAACCTGCCATGGCTGTAGCGGCTTTAGGGTCTGACGGCAGCGTGTCTATTGCCGCTTGGGCTTGCGAGCGATAGGGCTTCTAGCTGCGTCGATGGTGAGAAGCGTCAGGGCAAAGACGATGCTAATGACGGTACCCGTGACGATACAAATAACTGCCGGGCTGTTTTGGCTGACCAGTATGTTTGCGAGCAACGTATTGAAGACGGGACGCCACAGGCTATTGGTGAGCGACTGCATCACATAGAAACCGAGCGTGGCGGTCGATAAGGTGACGATGGCACCTGCAGTCCGCGAATTGCCTGAGGCACTGCGTCGGGTAGCCGCAAAGAGCAAGGAGGCGGCAGCGAGGGCAAACGAGATCAGCGAGGTCGATTTGTAGGAGAGGATTGTCATCGCCGTGAGGTTGTCGGTGAAGGAGAGTGCTCCTTCCAGGATGATGGTGAGCACAAAAACCGTTACGAGCGAGCGCATGCCCAAGGCGCCCACCCTGTCCGAATCCATGACATCGGTAACGTCGCGGAGCAGTCCGCCGATCAAAAACGCGACTACGTACGTGGTAGCGCTCATGAGCTTTTGGAGCCAAGAAAACTCGCCGGCGCTTGTCGCACTCATAGCGGCTAAATACCCGTTAACAACAAATGCGAGGATGCCAACGGCGATGACCGTCGTCTTGTAGGTTTTCTGGGGGAGTCGACTCTTAGCCAGTCCAAACCATGGCGCCATGAAGACCGTGGCGGCATAGACCCAGATAAACTCAAGGCCTAACGTGTACCAGTAGTGCGTATTGAGGGTAACATCGGGAATGGGTGAGACGACCGTGGACCACGCGAGCGCCACGAGGCAATAAAACGCAGTGGGCATAAGGGGGTGCGGACGATTTCTTGGACCGCGCCTAGGCGTATCCAAGCTTCCTGCGGTACTCCATCGGGCTCAGCCACCCGAGGGACTTCTTGATCCGCTCCTCACGATAGTACACGAGG
>CABUTO010000033.1 GCA_902494535.1 uncultured Collinsella sp. | reverse complement strand
TGGCAGGACTCCGGGACGCGGATGCCGGGGCGAGACAGGTCGGATTTGAGGACGGCCGAAGAGGCGTCAGCAGGTCAGTGGGTCATCGTCCCGGCATTCAGCATCAGGGTAGCGCTGCGCCGCGGAAATCGCGCGCCGTTGCCGCGCCCCGCAGTGCCCGCTTCCCCCGAGAACAATTATCAGTGCAGGTACAGGGCTTGGACATATTCGGTGTGCTCGGTCTATTCAGATTTTGCCGCATACTTCCGAAATCTGAGTTCGCAAAGGGTGATAGTCGGGGCGTTTACGCAACATATGTCCAAGCAAAAACGGGTGGTAGCCGGTACGGCTACCACCCGTTTGTCTCATATCCAGCCCATAGCAGGCCAGCTACTTCTTAATGCCGTGTCCCAGACGCTTGGCGACCGATGCAACGGCCTCCTCGCTGGCCGGTCCGCAGCTCACGCAGCCATCATGGGCACGCATCTGGCCGGTGACCTCGTCCATCGCGAGCGGCGCCACCTTCTCGAGCTTAAAGCCCTTGCCAGCGCGCATGTTCTCCTTTGCCACGCTGATCATGAGCTTAATACGGTTGAGCTGGTTGACCTCAGACGCACCGGGGTCGTAGTCCACTGCAACGATGTTGCTCTCGGGGTGCTGACGGCGCAGCTCCTTGATCACGGCCTTGCCCACCACGTGGTTGGGCAGGCACGCGAAGGGCTGCGTGCAGATGATGTTGGGCGCACCGTGGTCGATCAGGTCGAGCATCTCGGCCGTGAGCAGCCAGCCCTCGCCCATGTTGTTGCACACCGAAAGCACTGTGCGGGCCTTGTCGGCCATGGTGCCGATGCGCTCGGGAGCCTCAAAGCGGCGGGACCTTTCGAGCATCTCCTCCACCGGCGTACGCATCCAGTCCACGAGTTTGATGAGCGCCTGCATACCAGCGCGCGTAGTGGCAGAGCTTCCCAGCTCGTCCTTCTGCAGCTCCGCGTTGCTCATGGAGTACAGGAAGAAGTCGAGCAGACCCGGCACCACGGCCTCGCAGCCCTCGCGCTCGATCACGTCGACCACATGGTTGTTGGCCGTAGGGTGGAACTTGACCAGGATCTCGCCGACCACACCCACGCGCGGCTTGGTGCCCTCGCCCACGAGCGGCATGGTGTCGAACGCGCGGATGGCTTCGCGGCACAGCTTGGTGTAGTTGTGCCTGTTGAACTTAGGCGCCAGCTTGCGGGCACGCGCCATGTATTCCTCGTAGAGTGCGTTGGCAGCACCGGGCGTGGCCTCGTACGGGCGGCAACGGTAGAGCATCTGCATCATCACGTCGCCAAAGAGCACCGCGTAGACCGCCTGCTTAAGCAGCGCCGGCGTAACCTTAAAGCCGGGGTTGTCCTCGCCCAGCGCCACGGCCGAAAGCGAGATTACCGGAATCTCGGGGTGGCCGCTCTCGCGCAGCGCCTTGCGGATGAGCGCGATGTAGTTAGTGGCACGGCAGCCGCCGCCGGTCTGGCTGATGACCACAGCCGTCTTGGACAGGTCGTACCGACCGCTCTCGATGGCCTCCATGATCTGGCCCGTCACCAGGATCGACGGATAGCAGATGTCGTTGTTCACGTAGCGCAGGCCGGCCTCGACGGCATCGTGGTCAGTCGAGGGCAGCAGCTCCAGGTTGTAGCCGGCACCGCGGAATACCTCTTTGACCAGGTCAAAGTGGATCGGCGCCATCTGCGGGCACAGGATGGTATAGCCCTCCTCGCGCATCTGCTCGGTAAAGGGCACCTTGGGCCACGCGGTCGAAGCACTCTCGCGCTGCGCCTCGAACGTGTACTTGCGGCTCGCAAACGCGGGGGCATCCGTAGAGGGCGCCACCGGCGCGGCGTCGCCTTGCTCGTAAGTCTCGCCCGCGGCCGTGGCCTCGGCCAGGCGTTCGGCCTCCTGGTCCTTAAGCGCGGCCATGAGCGAGCGGATGCGAATGCGCGCGGCACCCAGGTTGGATACCTCGTCGATCTTGAGCACGGTGTAGATCTTGCCGCTGGCTTCCAGAATCTCCTGCACCTGGTCGGTGGTCAGGGCGTCCAGGCCGCAGCCGAAGGAGTTGAGCTGGATCAGGTCCAGGTCGTTGCGCATCGTCACAAAACGGGCGACGGCGTACAGGCGGCTGTGGTACATCCACTGGTCGACGACGCGAATCGGACGCTCGGGCTTCACCAGGTGCGCAAGCGAATCCTCGGTAAAGACCGCAAAGCCAAAGCTCGAGATAAGCTCGGGCAGGGCGTGATTGATCTCGGGGTCGTTATGGTAAGGACGGCCGGCGAGTACGATGCCGTGGCCGCCGTGGTCCTCGACCCACTTAAGGGCCTCCTCGCCCATGGTCTGGATATCCTCGTGGAAACGCGCGTCGGCCTCAAAGGCAGCGTTGACGGCGGCATCGACCTCGGAGCGCGTGATCTTGGGACCGCGCACGCGACCGCGACCGGCTTGCGCATCGGCCACGCGGTCGACGGCGAGCACCTGGTACAGGCGGCGCTTGAGCTCGGTCTTATCGTGATAGGGCACAAACGGGTACAGGAACTCGATGTTCTGCTCGCGAATCTCGTCAATATTGAGCGCCAGCGCCGTGGGGTAGCTCATGACGATGGGGCAGTTATAGCAGTTGCCAGCGGTCGGATCCTCCTTGCGCTCCCAGCGCACGCACGGCATCCAGATAAAGTCGACATCGCGGTCGATAAGGTTCATCACATGGCCGTGGCTCATCTTGGCCGGATAGCACACGCTCTCGGACGGCATGGACTCGATGCCCGCCTGGTAGGTCTTCTTGCTCGACTGGTCGGACAGCTGCACGCTAAAGCCCAAGCGCGTAAAGAACGCATGCCAGAAGGGGTAGTTCTCGTACATGTTGAGCGCGCGCGGGATGCCGACGGTACCACGCGGGGCCTCGTCGGGGCTCAGCACCTCGCGGTCAAAGAGCAGCTCGTTTTTCTTTTTGAAGAGGTTGGGGGCCTCGGTCTTTTGCTTTTTGTGGCCGGCGCCCTTCTCGCAGCGGTTGCCGGTAATGAAGCGCCTGCCGCCGCCAAAGTCGTTGACGGTGAGTTGGCAGTTGTTGGAGCAGCGACCGCAGCGGACATGCTTTTGCGTCACGGTAAGGTGCGCGATGTCCTCAGCCGAAAGGATGGTCGAGGTGCCATCGGCACCGGCGCGATCGCGGGCGAGCAGGGCCGCACCATAGGCGCCCATGCAGCCGGCAATGTCGGGACGCACGGCATGAACGCCGGCGAGCTGCTCAAACGCGCGCAGCGTGGCATCGGACATAAAGGTGCCGCCCTGAACGATCACCTGGCTGCCGATCTCCTTGGGGTCGCGCAGCTTAATGACCTTGAACAAGGCGTTCTTGATGACGGAATAGGACAGGCCGGCCGCAATGTCGCCCACCGTGGCGCCTTCCTTTTGCGCCTGCTTGACGCGCGAGTTCATAAAGACCGTGCAGCGACTGCCCAGGTCGACCGGGGCCTTGGCATGGATGGCGGCGTCGGCGAACGCGCGCACGTCCATGTTCATAGAGACGGCGAAGCTCTCGATAAAGCTACCGCAACCCGACGAGCAGGCCTCGTTGAGCATGATGTGCTCGATAACGCCGTCCTTGACGCGCAGGCACTTCATGTCCTGGCCGCCGATGTCCAGAATGAACTCCACGCCGGGCAGGAATGCCTTGGCGCCACGCAGGTGCGCGACGGTCTCGATCTCGCCGGAGTCGGCCTTGAGGGCCTCGATGAGCAGCGCCTCGCCGTAGCCCGTGGTGGTCACGTGGCCGATGGTGCAGCCTGCAGGGATATGGTTGTAGAAATCGGCCATGATGACCTTGGCCGTGCCCAGGATGTCGCCGTTGTTGTTGCCGTACCAGGTGTGCAACAGCTGGCCGTCCTCGCCCACGAGCGCGGCCTTCATGGTGGTGGAACCGGCGTCGATGCCAATGAACACGCGGCCGGTGTAGCCGTCGAGCTTGCCCTTGGGGACGACTTCCTGGTCGTGGCGGGTTTTGAACTCGGCGAAGTCCTCGTCGGTGGCAAAGAGCGGATCCAGGCGCTCGACCTCGGCACCCTGTGTGTCACCCAGGGCATCGATAGCCTCGATGAGCTGCGGGAACGTGCTGAGCTTGTTGGACTCATGCGCCATGGCGGCGCCGCTCGCCACAAACAGGTGAGCGTTTTGGGGCACAATGCGGTGCTCCTCGTCCAGGTTGAGCGTAAGGTAGAAGCGGTGGCGCAGCTCGGAGAGGTACTGCAGCGGGCCGCCCAGGAAGGCGACGTTGCCGCGGATGGGACGGCCGCACGCCAGGCCCGAGATAGTCTGGGTCACGACAGCCTGGAAGATGGAGGCCGCCACGTCCTCGGGGCGGGCGCCTTCGTTGAGCAGCGGCTGGACGTCGGTCTTGGCAAAGACGCCGCAGCGGCTGGCGATTGGATAGATGGTGGTGGCGTTGGCCGCGAGCTCGTTGAGGCCGCTGGCGTCGGTGTGCAGCAGAGTGGCCATCTGGTCGATGAACGCGCCAGTGCCGCCGGCGCAGGTGCCGTTCATGCGCTGCTCGATGCCGTTGTCGAAGTAGATGATCTTGGCGTCCTCGCCGCCCAGCTCGATGGCGACATCGGTGGCCGGGATAAGGGTCTCGACGGCACGCTTGCTGGCGATGACCTCCTGGACAAACTCCAGGTCGAGCCATTGGGACAGCAGCAGGCCGCCCGAGCCGGTAATGGCGCAGGTCATCTGGGCCGTCGGCAGCACGGTCGCAGCACCCTCGAACAGGTCGCGAGCGCAGGCGCGGACGTCGGTGTGGTGGCGCTGGTACTTGGCATAGACGATCTGGTTGTCGTCGTTGAGCACGGCGAGCTTAACGGTGGTGGAACCCACGTCGATGCCCAAGTGCAGGTTGCCACGAGCGTTCTCGGGGTTGAAGATCGCGCCTTCGGGGGCGTGGGCGGCGGTGACGGCTACGGGCTCAGCGGCGGTGGCGGGCTCGCTAGCGATGGACGTCTCCCCTGCCGCGTTCTTGGCCTCGGCAACCGCCTCGGCGACCTTCTCGGCAGCGGCAGTCGCGGCCTTCTGCGCGGCGTCCACCACGGCGGGCGCAGCCTCGCGTGCGGCAGCGACCACACGGTCTTTAATGCCCTCGACGAGTTTGCTCATTGTCTCTCCTCTTAGTTGTTGGACTCGACGGTTGCGGTGGTGTCGACCGCGTCCTCGAGCTGCAGGTTCAATAGCTTCATGCCGTATTCCGGCACGTTGATATCGATGGGTTGGCCATACAGATCACCAGGGCGCACAAAAGCGAGCACCGTCATAATGCGCGCCATGGCCTCGGGCGATTCGGTGAGCCCGCGCTCAAACCAGCGCTGAATCATGCCGACCTCGGCGCTCACGACGTAGGTAACGTAGTAGTCAAAGAACGTGCCCAGCGCCAGGCCCAAAATGCCCGTCTGTGCACGCGGCACCACGGCCTCGCGTGCGGTATCGATGATCTTTTTAATAAAGGCGGGGTCGCCGCCCGGGCCCAGCAGCGATCCGATTAAATCGCGGTTGGCCGCAAGGTAGCGCAGCAACTCAACCGAACCGGGTGCCGGCTCGAGCTCATCGATGTTGTGATAGAGATCGGGCAGCTGAGCTGCGGTGATGAGCTCAATGCGCTCACGGATCTCGGCCAGCAAGCCGTCCTCGATTTGATTGATAAAGTCGGGGATATCGCGGTAGTGCGAATAGAACGTGCGGCGCGTAAGGCCAGCGCGCTCGGTGAGCGACGCGACATTAATGCGCGAAAGGTCGCCGCTTTCGGCAAGCTCGCTGGCAAGTGCCTGGCGAAGGGCACGCTGCGAGCGAAGGGACCGGCGGTCGCATTTTTCGAGCTGGGACAAGCGTCCTCCTTGTTACTCAGTCTGTGCGCTATTGCACAGTGCGAGTATTATTGCACACCGTGTGTATCAACACGTAAAGGCAATATTTAGGATGTGACGAAGGGGCAGCCTCTTTGTCACATCCAGCGACCGCCTAGGTTGTGCCGGTTGTGCCAGGCTTTTAGAGCGGCATTACCGATTGTCCAAAATGTCATTCGTGGGTAGAATAGTGTCGACGGCAGCCCAAGTTCTGGAAAGCTGGGCAGCGCCGTTGCTTGGATTAAGGGGTCAACGCCTTAGCGGCGGCGACCCCTTTTACGTTGCTTCGAACGTTGCTTGAGTGCCTCGGAAAGCCCGACGAGCGCTGTGAAGAACGAGACCAAAGCGGTCAGAAGTCTCACAAAATCAATCAGATCGGTCATGGGCATCACCTCCCATCAGATGGAGGGCGTTGCCCGGCACATGGAACTGCCGTCAACAGTATCAATTCTATCAAAGCGCAGTTAGGTATGCGAATGTTTGTTCGTATTTCAAGAGACCAGCGTCACCTGTGACAAAGGGGCTATCCCTTTGTCACATTATTCGATGACGGTGCGGGAGTTTTGCTTGCGCATGGTGGCGAGCATGTGTTTGGGGACGGCATGAACCATGCAACTGCCGATAGTTGCACTCGCGGCGGCCTTGGCGGCATCGCTGCCGTTTTTGGTCGCGTAGCTGTGGCGGAAACGTTTGAGCATGGCAATGTCGTTGCCGCCGTCGCCGTAGACCGCGACCTCGTCCTCGGCAATGCCGTAGTAGCCCGCCAGCCAGGACACACTCTCGCCCTTGTTGCACGCCACGTCCGTGATCTCGAACATCACCGGATCGAACGGCGCGTTGACCACGCGGTCCGATCGCTCGGCCAAATATGCCTTAAGGTCGCGCTCCAGCTCGGGCGAGGTCACGCGGCAGTTGATCTTGCACACATCGTGGCGAAGGATGTCACCGATCGACTGGTCGAAATACTGTTCCTCGTGATAGCCGCCACGCGCGCGCATGCCGCGCATCACGATGCGCTTGATAGGGCTGTCCTTTTTAAAGCCCGCCTGATGCATCTCGAACGAACCGCTCGAGAACATGCCATCGGGTGTGGAGCAATCAAAGCAAATGTCCGGGAATGCCTTGAGCAGCTCCTCGGTAACCTGCGGATCGATGGTCCAGGTCTTGAGCACCTCGCCATGGCAGTCGCGCACGATGGACCCATTGGAGCAGCAGGCGTCAAGCGCCAGCCCCGTAAAGCCATGCTCGCCGATTGGCAACGTCGAGCGCCCGGTCGCGGGAACCACATGCAGGCCAGCCTCGGTCAGCTCGCGAATGGCGCGGCGGATGGTCCCGTCTGCCTCGTGCAGGGCGTTCAGCAGCGTTCCGTCTAAGTCACTCGCAAACATCTTGATCATGGGCATGCCTCTCCTTCGTCTGCACGATATTGTAGACGAAGGAGAGGCGTGCCCAAACAATGCCGTCCCGGCGCGGCGTACCACCGCCTCCACAAATTCACGGTGCCCCAGTGCGTTAAGACAATCGCCACAAGCGACTTTTCAGCCGATAAAACAGCACCGTCGTCAACGTCAACACCGCCAGCATGCCTGCGAATACAATCGCCGGTGTCCATCGATCATATGCAACCCCGTACGTCAATTGGCCGATAGGTGTTGCGCAGGAAAGGACCATGTAAACGACCGAAAGCACTTTTCCGCAGAGCTCAGTCGGCGCTGCCCGTTGAACAAACGCGATGATTTCAACCGACGCAATGGCTGCCCACACCATGACCCATGCCGAACCAACCGCAAACACGGTGAACACCCATACATCTGTGCCGAACAGTAGCGTGACAATAATCGGTACGACTCCTAAACAGATCATCGCAACATATTGACATATGCCCTTGAAGGAAAAACGATGCGGCCAAATACCGACCAAACCACTGCCGACAAGACCACCTAAGCCCATAGCCACCTCAATAATCCCAACAAAGGATGACTGCATTCCGAGATGCTTTGCAACAATAACGGGAGCACCAATCGTTAACCCAACTAACGCAAGGTTCAAAATAGCCGCAATCAAAAACACAACGAGCAATGATGAGTTTTGAGACAGGTACCGAATCAACTCCCGAAAATCGTTTCGGCGTGTCGTACGAGTCGCGCCGTCTCCCATCGTTTCAGATGAGGCATTTTGCTTGAGTGCGCCCCCGAACAGCAGGGCTGAAATCGTAAACGTCAACGCCGCGGTTTCGCATAGAGTATCGATACCAAAGCACCCATAGACTGCCGTCCCGACTACAGGCCCCAAGATATTGCTCATCATGATTATCTGCGAGACCAACGCAGTGGCACGCTCAACCTTTTCTTGGCCCGTCATGCACACCGCCTCAATTTGAAGCATCGGTTTCAGCAGCGATTGGATGCCATATTGGACGCAAAGCATTGCTGCCACGACAACCGCAAGAGGCAGCGAACGCTTCATGGGGATAAACAGCAGTGATGCAGCCATCAGAACAATGCCGAGTACCACAAGAACCCCGCGATGTCTTCCCCGATCCGCCAAAATCCCGCCAACCGGAGTCGCGAGCACGCCCGGTATGAACGCTATCGCCGCGACGGCGCCATATAACGTTGAGGAGCCGCTGCAATCGAACAAGTAAAGCGGGCACGCAAAGCACAGTGCCGACAGCATCGAATACGCACACAGCTGTGCAACAAGAAGACCAAATAGCCTGATAGATCGCACTGTTTTTGGCGCCAATGAAACGCTAATTCTTCGCATCCCAGCCATAAGCCTGCCCCCAAATACATACTGTTAGTATGTATTTAATGACTTGAAAAGGGCAGCCGTGGCTACCCTCACAAATCAATTACATACCGTTGGTATCTATATTACCACCCGGCACGGTTCCATACGTCCCAAATCTGGGCCGTTGTCTGGAGCACTTCATTACCCAAATCAAGCCCCACCGCGGCCGCCATCTGCGCCAAACATTGTGCGCGAGCAAGCATTCGCTCCTTGGGCTCGAGCGGACGGAACAATGGCAGCAGCCAAAGATTCGCTAACAACGATACGGCCTCCGCTGCTTCGCGCGGGCATTCGCACGCAATGGAGCCGTCGGCGATGCCCTCCTCGATTACTGGCAAGAGATTGCCATCGGCCGACTCGTCAAACGAACCTTGGTACTGCATCGCCAGCAGCCGCGAGCTTTTTACCGGATCTGCCGCAGGATGCATGCGAGTCCATAGCTCGATTTGCGGAACGACGGACTCGGGCGCATAAAGTCGTTTGAGCTTTTGAGCTCCCGTCATATTGCCAGCACCGAGTGTCGCGCGACGGTGCTCAGCAATCGGAGCCGTTGCCCGATCAAATGCGGCGTTGAAAATCTCCTCTTTGCTCTTAAAGTGATGATAGACAGCACCCTTGGTCATGCCATCGAGGCGGTCGACGATGTCTTGAATGCTCGTCCCCTCATAACCCTGTACGCAGAATAGCTCCAGCGCCGCGTCGAGAATCTTCGCGACAGTCTCCTCGGGATATTTATTACGACCCATAATCCGTCCATCCACAACGCAAGTCTTGTGCCTCATTGCAGCATTTTAACGTTGCGGATGGTAGACGGTCGATTCTACACCGCGGCGGGACCGTGTTCGCCAGTACGTATGCGAATAACTTCCTCGACCGGCTCGACCCAGATCTTGCCGTCGCCGACGGCACCGGTGCGAGCGGCGCTGCAGATAATGTCGACAATGCCGTCGACATGCTCATCGGCGCAAATGAGCGTGAACTGCACCTTAGGAATCGTGTTGACAAGCAACTCGTTGCCGCGCACGTATTCCTTCCAGCCATGCTGTGCGCCGCAGCCCTGCACCTGGTTGATAGTCATGCCACGAACATCGGCAGCAAACAGAGCGTCTTTAAGAACCTCAAGCTTCTCGGCACGAACGATCGCCGTAATCTTCTTCATAGTGAATTCCTCTCTTCAAAAAAAGAAATGAATTGTCCCTCACATGGCACGGGGTTTCCAGGTGCCACAGACCAACCTTGTAGATCAGATAAGTGCAACTAACAGGTCTTAGCAGGTTTCCCAAGTGCCGCAGATCGGCCTGAAAGAGGAGTGCCGCGTACTTAAGGTACGCAAACGACGATTGAAGGCCGAGGTGCGGTGCTTGGGGAAGCTGCTAATCGAGTCCGGAGAACGAAGGGTAGGCGCTCTCGCCGTGCTGACTCGCATCCAGGCCCAGCGCCTCATCGGCCTCGTCCACACGCAGACTGCCGTGGAACAGTGCCTTGACCACCGCGGCGATTACCAAATCGAGCACCAGCACAATAGCGACCGTCACCACAATGCCCAGAATCTGCGAAACGAGCAGCGACACGTCGCCCGTGTAGAACAGGCCGCCCTTACCGGTCCACGAGAGCTCCGGCACGCAGAACAGGCCCGTGAGCACGCCGCCCAGGATGCCGCCGATACCATGGCAACCGAACGCGTCGAGTGCGTCGTCGTAGCCAAACTTGGTCTTAAGATGGCTGATGGCCAGGTAGCAGACGGGCGATACGATCAGGCCCATAACCAGCGCTGCCCACGGCTCGACAAAGCCCGCGCCGGGCGTGACCACCACAAGTCCCGCAACCAGACCGGTGTTGGCGCCCACCAGCGTGGGGCGACCAGTGTGCACGCGCTCGACGGCAAGCCACGAGACCATGCCCGCCGCGCTGGCCGTCACGGTGTTGAGGATGGCGAGTGCCGCCACGGCGTCGGCCTTAAACTCGCTGCCGCCGTTAAAGCCAAACCAGCCAAACCAAAGCAGGCCGGCGCCCAGCGCTACAAACGGCACGTTATGCGGACGATAGCTCACCATGCCAAAACCACGACGACGGCCGAGCATTAAGCAGAGAATCAGGCCCGTAAGACCGGACGAAATGTGCACCACGTCGCCGCCGGCAAAGTCGAGTGCGCCGATAATGTCACCGATAAAGGAGCCCTCGCCGCCCCAAACCATGTGGGCAAGCGGCGCATAGACCACAAGCAGCCAAATGCCCAGGAAGGCCGTCATGGCACCAAACTTAACGCGGCCGGCCAGGCTGCCCGTGACGATAGCAGCAGTGATCATGGCAAATGCCATCTGAAAGGCGATGTTGATGATCTGAGGGTAGACGGCGCCGTCAGTGGCATTGCCCTCGGCCGCCTGCAGCACCTGGTTGAGCACCGGAAGGCACAGTAGCTGGTCAAGGCCTCCAATAAACGGGCTGGAACCGTCGCCGCCGTAGGCCAGCGACCAGCCGGCAACAATCCACAGCACGCCAACCAGGCCAATGGCGCCAAAGCACATGAGCATGGTGTTGATGACATTTTTGCGCCTAGACAGGCCGCCATAGAAAAACGCCAGACCCGGTGTCATTAAAAACACGAGCATGGTGCAGATGAGCATAAACGTTGTCGATCCCGTATCGTACATTCGCTCCCCCTTGATCGCATGAACGTTGTCGGCGCCCATAATGCGGCCGAGGGGCAACTGGTGTAGACCAGATACGGCGTTGTTAAACGCTGCGTTGTCGAATGGAAACGGTGCCGCAATCTTGGAAACGGCACGGCAACGGACGCGAAACGGACGGGAAATACGCGAGCAAGGGAGCCGTGAGCACGCCCATCCCGGCTAGCGCCGAAACAGCTCGCGGGCGCGGTCGCGGAGATTAGTTGCTCGAATGACACCTTCGTAGCGATTGATGCGCAGACGCGGGAAGGCATTGAAAAAGCGCAGGTCGCGGCGGCTGAGCGACACGCTCGGCACCGGACGGCTCATGCGCTTGCCGGCAAGGCGACGACTGAACGACGGACGCGGCATGCTCGGCGCGGCATCGGCCACGCGGCGGGCAGCGAGCGCCAGGCCGCGAGCACCATCCGCGATAAACGTCGGCATCGAAGCCTTCTCGCGCAGGGCATCGAGCGTCGCATCGCCCAGCTCCGCCAGCCACGCGTTAACGGCACGGCTGCGGATGTGCGTCTGTGCCACCGAGTCAATCGTCGAATCGGGAATGCGCTCAAGCATTGAGTCCGAGGCATCGGCAAGCGACTCATTAATGCGGTCGGCAAGGTCGGCCCGGACGCGCTCCAGCTGATCAGACAGACGCCGCCAGCTCGCCAACGAGCACACCGCGTCGACCATCATCGCGACCGCGACGATAAACGCGGACAGCCGCACAATCAGCACCGGCAGATGGGCAAGCAGGCCCAACACCGCCGGCTCCACCACGCGGCAAATACACAACGCACCCAGGCCAAACGCGCATGCCCAGTACAGGCAGATGCGTCCGTGCAGGTTAAACGGCAGGTGCGAATAGTCCCAAAAGCGAGCGCCCGTTGTTTTTTCCAATAGAAGGCCCACACTGTACTCAATCACGCTGCATACGAGCGCTGCAGCGACAAACTGGCTCGAGGCATCCGGAATCCCACGCAACAGCAGCCAGCAGGCAATGCCGCCCGCGCCATAGATGGGGCAGCACGGCCCAAGCAAAAAGCCACTGTTGGCAAATCGTCCGTGATTGAGCATGGCGCATACTGTCGACTCCCATGCCCAACCGCAAAACCCGTAAAAGGCAAACGAGAGCACCAGTGCCGAGAGTGGGCAGGTGGCAAGCGTCGCGCCGTCAAATGCCATGTCGATCGCGGTCCCCACCGTCTACCCTCTCCTCTTTTCGCTCGATTCGCCACTCACGTCATCGTCCGCCTCGTCCTTGCGCCGCAGACGACCGGCGACCGTCTCGCGCAGAGCGCACCATTTATCTGCCAGGCATACAATCCAAGCCTCACGACACGTCGGCGGCACTGGCACCAGCGGAAACATATGCCGCACGATAATATTCCGTTCGCGCGGCGTCAGCTCAAAATCTTCCTCCGCACGTGCCAGGGCAAAAAACGGGTGACGAAAGCCATGCAGCCGATGGCTTGGGTCGGGATCGTGCCAGTCATAGAGAAAGTAATCGTGCAGCAGGGCCCCGCGCAGCAATGAAGCACGGTCGACCGAAATGCCAGCACGGCCCAAGCGCTCGGCAAAGGACAGGCTCGCCCGCGCTACTGAAGTCACATGTGCATAGACCGTCACGTCGCCATGCTGGATAAACTCGTGTGTCAGGTCCAAGCGGCCCGCCTGGGCCAGCTGGCGGGCGGCATAGTCGACCTCGTGCGCGATTTCTTCGGCACGAACGGCATCGGACATGCTGCCTCCTTCCAGCGACTCACGGCGACAAGCCACGGCCTGTGCACAATCGATAAAACATCATGGAACATATCAGTATGGCATCGGACAAAACGTTTTGCCCCACCAGTTGGCGAATTACCGCGCCGCCGTCACATATCAAACGCCAAAATGTGCGAGACTGTCTTGTGCAATTGTGCCGGCCGAGGGAGTGCCGGCGCACGATTCGCATGGAGTAACCCACAACGATGCTGCTTACGCAAACGACAACGCCCGAGGACGTCAAGGCTCTTAATCGCGCCGAGCTCCCGCAGCTCTGCGGCGAGATCCGCCAGGCAATCCTCGAAAGCTCCGCCGCCGTCGGCGGGCACGTTGCCCCCAACTTGGGCGTCGTTGAGCTTACGGTTGCGCTTCATCGCGTATTTGACTCCCCCATCGACAAGATTGTCTTTGACGTTTCGCACCAGACCTACGCCCACAAGGCGCTGACCGGGCGCGCGTACACTTATATCGATCCGGAGCGTTATGGTGAGGCTTCTGGCTTTGCCAATCCCGACGAGTCCGAGCACGACCTGTTCGCCATGGGTCACACCTCGACCTCGGTGAGCTTGGGCTGCGGCCTGGCGCACGCTCGTAACCTGGCGGGCGATGCATACAACGTCATTACCGTTATTGGCGACGGCTCGCTTTCGGGCGGCCTGGCGTTTGAGGGCTTTAACAATGCCGCCGAACTCGATAGCAACCTAATCATCATCGTCAATGACAACGACCAGTCCATCGCCGAGAACCACGGTGGCCTCTATCGCAATCTGGCCGAGCTGCGCGCCAGCAACGGCACCTGTGAGCGCAACGTTTTCCGCGCGATGGGGCTCGACTACCGCTACCTGGACGCCGGTAACGACGTGTTGGCCCTCGTCGACGCGTTGCAGGAACTGCGCAATATCAATCATCCCATCGTGCTGCACGTTTCCACCGCCAAGGGCAAGGGCTTTGAGCCAGCCCAGAGCGATCCCGAGCGCTGGCATCATGTGGGGCCCTTCGATATGGCAACCGGCCGCAAACTTTGCCCGGGCCATCCGAGCGAGCCTGCGCCGCGCACCTATGCCGACATTACGGGCGAGGCGCTCAGCGCCGCCATCGAGCGCGATCCGCAGGTCGTTGGCATCACGGCCGCCACGCCCTACATCATGGGCTTTACACCCGAGCTTCGCGCTGCCGCTGGCAAACAGTTCGTCGATGTGGGCATTGCCGAAGAGCATGCCGTAACCTTTGCCACCGCGCTTGCGCGCTCGGGCGCTAAGCCGGTCTTTGGCGTGTACGGTACGTTCCTGCAGCGCGCCTACGACGAACTGTGGCACGACCTGTGCCTCAACGACGCCCCCGCAACCATCCTAGTGTTTGGCGCGTCGATCTTTGGCACCACGTCCGAGACGCACCTTTCGTTCTTTGATATTTCCATGCTGGGCGGTCTTCCCAACATGCACTACTTGGCGCCGGCCTGCATGGAGGAATATCTGTCCATGCTGAACTGGTCGCTCGATCACCGCGAGCATCCCGTGGCGATCCGCGTACCGGGCATCGGCCTGGTAAGCCGTCCCGACCTTGCGCCCGCCGAAGACACCGACTACAGCGCCGTTCGCTACAACGTGGTGCGCCGGGGTCGCGACGTTGCCGTGCTCGCACTTGGCGATTTCTTTGAGCTGGGCGAGCGCGTGACAAACCGCTTGGCTGCCGAGTACGGTATCGAGGCCACGCTCGTCAACCCGCGCTATGCAACCGAGCTTGACCGCGAGTTCCTCGACAGTCTCGCCGCCGAGCATCGCGTTGTCGTCACCCTCGAGGACGGCATCTTGGACGGCGGCTGGGGCGAGCGCGTCGCGTGCTATCTGGCCTGCACGCCTGTGCGCACGCGCACCTTCGGCATCGCCAAAGGCTTCCCCGACCGCTACGACCCCAACGAGCTGCTCGCTCAGAACGGCATGACGGTCGAGAACATGGCCGCCGAAGCCGTAAGGCTACTCAACGAGTAAAAAACCTCCGCAAGGGAAGCACCCCTGCGGAGGTTTTTGTTTTCACAGCTCAATTATCTCAATCTGTAACATCTAGGGCCCGAATTCCCGTCTAACTGTTACAGATCTAGATAAGACGTCTTAGTCCCAGACCTTTGTCTCAATCTGTAACAGATAGAGACCTTTTGGCCCTCCAGATGTTACAGATTGAGACAAAACAGCGAGGCGGGCCGCCACATCTGCAAGAACCACCACAAAGGTGCCTGTCCCCTTTGTAGTGGTTTTAAGTCATGGTCGGTGCGAAAAACGAATAACCGTTCATACGCGATCTCCTTACTTATATATGCGTCGCGTTGCCGCCATTATAGCGACCGCTGTGATCGATCATGCCGTCTGCAAAACGCTATTTCAGCTGCAATATTCGACGTTTGCCCAGATAAAACCTGCCAAAATAAACCTGTCCCTTTTTAGTAGGTACAATAACCCATAAGGTAAGTATGTTTCTGAGTTATTTCGTGTTGACCCATTTGAGCGCGATAGGGTATAACTCTACTCAACCGCTAGGGATTTTATTGAGAAAGGTGTTCTACCATGAGCAAGAACCTCTCCCAGCAGGTCGTTCTCGACCGCCGCGGCTTCGTTGCCGCCACCTTCGCAACCGTCGCCGGCCTTGGTCTTGCCGGCTGCTCCGACACCAGCGCCGAGGCCGACAAGGGTTCCGCCGCCGGTTCCTCCAAGAGCTCCGAGGATACCGAGGCTTCCACCACGCTCGACGCCAAGGCATTCGACAAGCTCGTCGGCAACGGCCCCAAGGCCGATGACGATGCCGTCGCCGCCAGCACCTGGGCCACGGCCGTCAAGGACGCCGGCGTCTTTAAGATCGGTGGCGTTCAGACTTCCACGCTCTTCTCCCTCCTCAACGAGAAAGACGGTCAGACCCGTGGCTTCGATGCCGGTATCGCGCAGCTCCTGTCCAACTACATCCTGGGCGAGAACAAGGTCGAGATCACCCAGGTGACCTCCGACACCCGTGAGTCTGTCCTGCAGAATAGCCAGGTCGACGCTGTCTTTGCCACCTACACCATCACTGACGAGCGCAAGAAGCTCGTCTCCTTTGCCGGTCCCTACTACTACACCCAGCAGGCTATCCTGGTGCTCGCCGATAACGACGACATCAAGAGCGTCGACGACCTGGCCGACAAGAACGTCGCCGTCCAGTCTGGCTCCAACGGCCCCGCCATCCTGGAGGAGTTCGCTCCCAAGGCCAGCCAGCAGGAGTTCAAGACCGACGAGGAGGCCCGCCAGGCACTCCAGCAGGGCCGCGTTGACGCCTATGTCATCGATAACAACATGCAGCAGAGCGCCCTGGTCCGCGAGCCCGGTAAGTACAAGATCGCCGGCAAGCCCTTCGGCAGCAAGGAGCCCTATGGCATCGGTCTGCCGCTCGATTCCGACGGCGTCGCCTTTGTCAACGACTTCCTTAAGAAGATCGAGGACGACGGCACCTGGACTGAGCTGTGGCAGATCTGCATCGGTGACCGTACGGGCGACACCAATGTTCCCGAGCTGCCCGAGATCGGCGCCTAGGCAGCGAGCCTGGTAACGGCCGCAACGAAACCATACGGAAACGCATGATGCGCTTTATTGCGGTAAACTGTTTCCTCACTGAGTTGTCGGGGCTTCCGTACACACGGGAGCCCCTTTCCTTACCGGCGGGAGGTCCGCATGAGTCTCTCCGAGCTCTGGTCGCTCTATGGCCAGAACTATATCGACGCGCTGCTAGCAACCTGGGGCATGACGCTTGAGTCGTTTGCCATCGCCATGGTGCTGGCCGTCGCCGTCACCGTGATGCGCGTGTCGCCGCTCAAGCCGCTGCGCGTCTTTGGCGACCTGTATGTCCAGGTCTTCCGTAACATCCCCGGCATCGCGCTGCTTATCATCGTCGTCTACGCGCTGCCGCCGCTCAAGGTCGTCCTGCCCTACCGCACCTGTGTTATCGTCGCCACGGTCCTTTTGGGCTCGGCCTTTGGCTCCGAGAACTTTATGAGCGGCATCAACACCGTCGGCGTCGGTCAGGTCGAAGCCGCCCGTTCGCTCGGCATGAGCTTTAACCGCATCCTCGCCAAAATCGTGATTCCGCAGGCGCTGCGCTCGAGCGTGCTGCCCATGACGAACCTCTTTATCGCCGTCATGCTCACTACCGCCTTGGGCAGCCAGGTGCCGCTTAAACCGCAAGAGCTCACCGGCGTGGTGAGTTACATCAACACGCGCTCGCTCGGCGGCGTCGCCGCGTTCTTTATCTCGGCGCTCGGCTACCTGGGCACGGCCTTTGTGGTGAGCCACATTGGCAACTGCATCGATAAGAAGGTGAGGATCCTCCGATGAGCAAGCACTCCTCCCCTGCGCTTACCATGCGCGATGCGCTCTACGAGGCTCCCGGCCCCAAGATGCGCGCCAAGATTCGCATCGGCACCGCCATCTCGCTCGTCGCCGTCGCCGCGCTCATCGCCCTGGTACTGCAGCGCTTTTATGTGACCGGCCAGCTTTCGGTCCACTATTGGTATTTCTTTACGCACCTCACCACCTGGAAGTTCTTGCTTGCCGGCTTTGAGGGCACCGTTAAAGTCGCACTCACCGCCGGCGCCATCGCGCTGGTGCTGGGCCTGGCCCTTATGCTCGGCCGCACGAGCGACATTAAGCCGCTGCAGCTGGTCTGCCGCGTGCTCACCGATTTCTTCCGCGGTGTGCCGAGCCTGCTGTTTATCTACTTCTTCTTTTTGGTGCTGCCCCAGTACAAGATCGCGCTACCGTCGTTTTGGATGCTCACGCTTCCCGTCGCACTCGCCGCAGCCGGCGTACTTGCCGAGATCTTCCGCGCCGGCGTCAACGCCGTACCGCGCGGGCAGGTCGAGGCGGCCCAGGCGCTCGGTCTCTCCAAGGCTAAAACCACCTTTAAAATCGTGTTGCCGCAGGCCATTCGGTTTATCATTCCGTCGTTGATTTCGCAGCTTGTGGTCGTAGTCAAAGACACCACCGTCGCCTATGTGGTGAGCTACCCCGACCTCATGCAAAACGCCCGCGTGCTCATTACCAACTACGACGCCCTCGTGTCGGTCTACCTGGTTATCGCGGTCATCTACATCCTCATCAACGTCGCGATCAACAAGGCTGCTGTCTATGTTTCGCACAAGACCGGCGCGACCATCATCCGCTAACGCTTTACCATTTCGAGTCATAAGGAGCCGAGCACCATGGCACAGAGCACCTCTTCCACCGGCAATCAGCCGCTGATCGAGCTCAGACACGTCGATAAGCACTATGGCGATCTGCACGTCCTCAACGACATCAATCTCTCGGTCGACCGCGGCGAGGTCGTCGTTGTGATCGGTCCCTCGGGCTCGGGCAAGTCGACCATGTGCCGCACCATCAACCGCCTGGAAACCATCGATTCGGGCGAGATCCTCATCGAGGGCGAGCCCCTGCCGCAAGAAGGCAAGGATCTTGCCCGCATGCGCGCCGAGCTGGGCATGGTGTTTCAGCAGTTCAACCTGTTCGCACATATGACCGTACTGCAGAACGTCATGCTGGGACCGGTCGATGTGCTGGGTGTCTCCAAGGACGAGGCCCGTGAGCGCGCCATGGACCTGCTGGGCCGCGTGGGCGTGGCCGAGCAGGCCGATAAGGTGCCCGCACAGCTCTCGGGCGGCCAGCAGCAGCGCGTAGCCATCGCCCGCTCGCTTGCCATGCAACCCAAGGCCATGCTTTTTGACGAGCCCACGAGCGCCCTTGACCCTGAGATGATCAACGAGGTGCTCGAGGTCATGGTCCGTCTGGCACAGCAGGGCATGACGATGATCGTCATCACGCACGAGATGAACTTTGCCCGCCGCGTGGCCGACCGCGTCGTGTTCATGGCCGACGGCCAGATCGTGGAAACCGGCACGCCCGACGAGTTCTTCGACCACCCCCAGACCAAGCGCGCCCAGGACTTCCTCAACTCCATCAAGGGTCACTAGCCAGACCGCCCACCCGCCCGCCATGCCCATCCAAACTCGAAAGTTACACCTATGATCGGAACTCGTACTTCATCGTCCTACACTCCGCACGTCGACGTCGCCCCCGCCGACCGCCCACTCATCCTCGTCGCGCCGCGCTGGGAAGAGGCGAAGCCGTTTTTGAGCGAGACCCTCTCCCCCAACGAGGAAATCGCAAGCGTCTTTGTCGATGCCATCCTTGCCGCCGGCGGCCTGCCGCTGCAGATGTCTATTACCGAAGACGTCGATGTTATCCGTCATTACGTCGATATTGCCGACGGCATCGCCATTCCCGGCGGCCCCGATGTCAATCCCAAACGTTGGGGCGATGATCGACCCTACGACCCCACCCTCTGCTGCGAGATCCGCGATAGTTTTGAGTTCAAGCTGGTCGACGAGGTGCTCCGCGCCAAAAAGCCGCTCTTTACCACCTGCCGCGGCACGCAGCTGCTCAACGTCGCCACCGGCGGCACCCTGTGCATGGACGTGCCGAGCCTGGGTGCGCGCGAGGGCCGCACGCAGTGGCGCCACACCCACGTGCTCAACGACCCCGTGCACCCTGTCGAGGTCGTGCCGGGCTCGCTGCTGGAGCGCGCGGTTGGCGGGCACAGGCTGATCCAGACCAACTCGGCACATCACTGCTGCGTCGATCGTCTGGGTAAAAGCACGCGCTTGGTCGCCAAGGCAACCGACGGCGTTCCCGAGTGCATCGAAGTCGAAGGCCAGCCTTTCTGCCTGGGCGTGCAATGGCACCCTGAGTACACGTGGAAGACGCTCAAGACCGACTTTAACCTGTGGAAGTCGTTTGTCGAGGCAGCAGCAAAGGTCAAGCAGGCTCGTTAGTTCACGGACAGCACAACACAAAAGGGCGCCCCGCCGGCCACATGGTCCGGCGGGGCGCCCTTTTACCTATATGTGGCCGGCACGCAGCCCAAGGCTCGCAAGCTTTTATTCGGCCGCCTCGCGCAGGGCCGACAACGTGGCCGCATATTGCTGCTGCAGCGCATGCATTCCCTCGCGAGCGCCGTCAACGGCATCGGCGCCGCGCAGCGCCTCGGTCACCACGACCGCCGGCTCGTACAGATTATCGAATCCCAGGTTCTGGCTCACGCCCTTGAGCGTGTGCGCTGCCATAAACGCACCTTCGGCGTCTCCCGCCGCCATAGCGGCCTCCAGCTTGTCCATGCTCTCGTCATCCAAAAACTTGAGGGCAAAGCGGGCAAGCATTTCCCCGCCCATCAGCCGAGCGCACGCGTCATCATAATTAGCGCCGATCTTCTCATACGCCTCACGCATGGAAATCATGGATTAAAACTCCTTTGGTCAAACTAAATCGTGGGAAACGCAACGACGTCGGCGGGGCGTGCCAACGTCTCGGCAATACGGTCTTGCACCTCGAGCAGGCATTCGAGCAACAGCGGGTTAAAGGTGCCGCACTTACCGTCCAGAATCATCTGGATTGCCTCCTCGTGCGGGATAGCGTCCTTGTACACGCGCACGCTCGTCAGCGCATCGTACACGTCGGCCACCGAAACCACCTGTGCGGCAATGGGAATCTCGTCGCCCTTAAGGCCATCGGGATAACCCTTGCCGTCCCAGCGCTCGTGGTGCCAACGCGCAATCTGGTACGCATATTCCATAAGCGCATTGCCGACGTGATGGCGACCCAGCTCAAGCAACATGTCGGCGCCGATCGTGGTATGCGTCTTCATAATCTCGAACTCCTCGGGCGTAAGGCGCCCGGGTTTGTTGAGGATCGCATCGTCAATCGCCATCTTGCCAATATCGTGCAGCGCCGAAGCCAGGGCAATCGTGGAGCGCTCCTCATTGTCGAGGGAGATCGTGTCGCTACGCTGGACCAGACAGTCAAGCAGCAGCTCGGTCAGTTTTTCGATATTCGTAACGTGCCTGCCGCTCTCGCCGTTGCGAAGCTCCATGACGCCGGCCATGATGTCAATGAGCATGCGACTGTTCTTGACGCGCTCGTTGTACTGCTGGGACAGCAGGCTCGTCAGGCGGCGCTGTTTGGCGTATAGGCGGATGGTGTTGCTTACACGGCGGCGCACGACACGGGAGTCAAACGGGCGGTTGATATAGTCCGAGGCGCCCAGCTCGTACGCGCGCAGAACCATATCATCGGAATCTTCGCTCGAAATCATAATGAAAGGCAGATTGTCGATACCCGATCGGCGCGACAGATCGGCCAGCACCTCAAAGCCGCTTATGCCCGGCATGACAATATCCAGCAGCACGAGCGACAACTCATCGCCATAGCGGTCGACCATGTCGAGCGCCGTACGACCGTTATCGGCCTCGAGGATGCAATACTCGTCCTTGAGCATCTCGTTGAGAATGGCTCGGTTCATCTCGGAGTCATCGACAATAAGCACCAAAGGCTTTTCGCTTTGGAAGGCTTCGATGGAATCGGCATCGGTCACGACCGTACCGGCTTTTGCCTTAGCGCGGCTCAATAACTGGACAGCGCGGCCAACGCCCTCATCGACCGTCTCGCCATGAATACGAACGCCACCAACACATGCCGTCAGGCTCACGTACTCATGGCCCGGAACAATCGTGGCATGAACGGCATCGGACACCTGATGCAGGCGACGGGTGAAGTCATCGGAAGGAATATTGGGCATGACGACCACAAACTTGTCGCAGCCATAGCGTACGAGCTCGTCAGTCGAACGAATTCCGTTGCGTATGGCTGTCGCCACAGCACCGAGCGCAAGGTCGCCGGCATGACGGCCACACGTATCGTTGAAGACCTTAAAATCATCAAGGTCGATCACCGCAACGCCGGCCTTCATGCGGGCGCTACGGAGCTTTTCCTCGTAATATCGGCGATTGCGCACACTCGTCAGCACGTCGGTGTAGACAAGGTCCTCTTCTGCAGCCTCTTGTTCATCAATCGGACGCACCATCAGCAAGACACGAGGCTCACCCTCGACCTTTAGAGGGCGTAGGCGAGCGCGGTACTCAACACCATCGTTGAGCAGTTGCTCCGACACCTCATCGGAGTCTGCCAAAGCCTCAAGACTCGACTGACGCAGACAAGGGCAGCGATCGCCGGCGAGCAGGCAGTTAGGCTCGCTCTTAATCTGATCGGCCGACAGCAAACGCACCACGGGGTAGGTCTTCGCGACGCGGGCGACCTCAGCGGCAGCCTCCTCGTCGGTTAGATTGACCTCGTGATTATTGAGCATATGGGGCCCTTTCGATAGTTTCGCATGGTAGCGGTGGGTTCCAAATGCTACAAGGGTAACACCTTGCCGATGCAGGTAAGCACGTGAATGCTGTTACATTTTTATGACCTGGCAAACGGTGGTAATGGAACCGCGGGCGCGTGGTTATTGGCGCATTCGTTAACAATGACGAAACGCCAACAGTCCCCCTCCCCGCAGGTCATCGAGCGTGCTAACGCTCCAAGACATCGTGAACGGCGTTTGCCGCCGTAACGGGGCGATCGCGCAAACCGTTATGCGCGCCCGGGATCGTCACAAGGGGGCAATCGAGATATTCGGCAGCCGCTCGCGTACCAGCCTCGCGGGGTGTACCGACCGAAAGCTCGCCCAAAAACACAGCCGACACCGCCTTTGATTCGCGGGCGCGCTCCCAGTCGGGAGCATATGTCATATTTGTTCCATATTCGTTCGCCATAAAGCAACGACCATTGCGCAGGGCATGTTTGGCTTCCGCTTCGGTCGTCCCGGGAGCCTCGGGGTCCAAGTCGCCGAGGGCTCCCAAGAAAAGCCGAAGCGCCCTTGAAACCTTTCCAGCCGCAATCATATCGAGCAAAATCGGAGCTGCGCCCATGCCGACGCCTTCGGCCGACACAGCCGGCTCATGCAGAATCGCACGGGCGACGAGATGGGGTTCGGTGCGAAGAAGCTCCAGCGCCACCAACGTACCGGCGCTGTGCGCAAGCACATTTGTCGGAGCGCCAACGTGTTCGATCACGGCCTGCAGGTCGGCGGCCTGAGCGGCAAGATCATAGCTGCCGTCTGCCGCTTCGCTGCTGCCGCCACAGCCGCGGCGGTCGTAGGCAATTACGCGGTAGTTGCGACTGAGCTCACATGCGATGCCGTCGAAAAATGTGCCGTCGACACAAGCGCCGTGCACGCACACCAAGGCAGGAGTATCAGGCGACACATCCGGGCCGGCATATTCGCGACAGGCAATCGTGGTGCCCGCATTCTCGACCGTAAAATCCATGTTGTGCCCCCATCATCAACGCCCATCCAGTTGCGCGTCAGTACGGCTGGATAGACCCGCATTGCTTTACGCCTTGTTAACAGATTAACTTTACCCGACCCGAGGCTTTTCATGACACGGCATAATGAGCGACGTGAAAAAACGAAACTTGTAAAGCAAGAGCCCGCACCCTGCTTTGGAGCCGATGCTATGCTTAGGCACAATTGTCTTGAGGAGCATATGCCTATGTCTACGTTTTTGAATGCCAGCCCCATCTTTGGGCCCGTTCGCAGCCGTCGCCTTGGTCTCTCGCTCGGCGTCAACATGATGCCGGCCAGCGGCAAAATCTGCACGTTCGACTGCATTTACTGCGAAAACGGCCTCAACGCCGAGCGCCCCTGCCACGAGCCGTACAACACAACCGCCGTGGTACTCGACGCGCTCGAGGCAAAGCTGCGCGATATGGCAGCCGAGGGCGAGCTCCCCGATGTGATCACCTTCGCAGGCAACGGCGAGCCCACCGCCGCACCGGAGTTTCCGCAGGCCATCGCCGGTGCCGTCGCGCTTCGCGACCAGCTGGCCCCAAACTCCAAGATTGCCGTGCTCTCCAACGGCACGCGCGCCGACCGCCCCGAGGTACACAATGCGCTCATGATGGTCGACGACAACATTCTTAAGCTCGATACCGTCGACCCGGCATTTATCCAGCTGCTCGACCAGCCTGTTGGCCCCTACGACGTCGAGCACCAGATCGAGACGTTCGCAAGCTTTGACGGTCACGTTATTATCCAGACGATCTTTTTGACCGGCGAGTATCAAGGCAAGCTCATCGACAACACCGGCGAGGAGTACGTTGCCCCCTGGCTCGCGGCGCTCGAGCGCATTCGCCCGCAAGAAGCGACCATCTACACGGTGGCGCGCGAGACACCGGTCGCCGGCCTTGCCAAGGCAGCACCCGAGGTGCTCGACACGATCGCTGCACGCGTGCGCGCCCTCGGCATCCCCTGCCAGGTGAGCTACTAGCAAAACCGCGCAGCAGCCAGTGTCCGCCATCCCACTCCATCAGTTGCGGTGATATAGTTCCTATTTGTGCTGTTAAACCGCTTAAATCGGAACTATATCACCGCAACTTTTATGGACACGTGAGTGGGCTATACTAGCTGCGGATGAAAGGAAGTTAGCCATGTTTGACAACGGACCTATGCCCGGCCGCAACGACGCTTGCTGGTGCGGCAGCGGCAAAAAATATAAGAAATGTCATAGCGCCTTCGACGAGCGCCTCGAGCGCCTGTGGGAAGAGGGCTGGGAGGTCCTGCCCCGCACGCTCTACAAGACGCCCGCCGATATCGAGGGCATCAAGCGCTCGGCCGCCATCAACGTGGGCGTGCTCGACTACGTAGGCGAGCACATCGCCGCGGGCATGACCACCAACCAGATCGACCAGATGATCTACGACTACACCGTCGAGCACGGTGGCACGCCGGCCGACCTCAACTACGAGGGCTACCCCAAAAGCGTGTGCACCTCGATCAATGACGTCGTCTGTCACGGCATCCCCTGTGATACAGACGTGCTTCACGAGGGCGATATTATCAACGTGGACTGCTCCACGATTTTGGACGGCTACTTTAGCGACTCGAGCCGTATGTTCTGCATCGGCGAGGTCTCGGCCGAGCGCCAGCGCCTGGTCGACGTCACCCGCGCCAGCGTGGAGGCGGGTCTGGCCGCCGTCAAGCCGTGGCTGCCGCTGTCCGTGATGGCCGAGGCCGTGCAAAAGACGGTCGAGGACGCCGGCTTTAGCGTGGTGCGCGAGTACGGCGGACACGGCATCGGTAAGGAGTTCCACGAGGACCCGTTTGTGGGCTTTACCACCGAGGCGCCCGATGTGGACACCATCATGGCCCCGGGCATGGTCTTTACCATCGAGCCCATGGTCAATGCCGGAGCGCCCGACATTAAGATCAGCAAGGGCGACGGCTGGTGCGTGCGCACCAAGGACGGCAGCGACTCGGCCCAGTGCGAGGTACAGCTCGTGGTGACCGAGGACGGTTACGAGCTGCTGAGCTGGTAGCTGTAGATGCGCCGGATGCTGACGGGCACGCTCGTCTTGCATCCGGCGTTTTTATTTGAACGTTTTGCCTGATAAAACCTGCCAAAATAAACCTGCCCCTTTTTGGCAGGTTGGGCGGAGAGGACTGCTTGTGAACATCCTGGTTTTGTTGCCTGTCAACGACCGCCATCGCGCAATTCTTGAGTCGAGTGCTCCGGGCGAGGACTTTATCTACACGAGCTCCGACGCCGCCACACGTGAACAGGTCGCCGATGCCGACGTGATCTTGGGCAACATTGACCCTGCCCTGCTTACCGCGTGCAAGCACCTCCAGCTGTTGCAATTGCAGACCGCCGGCTATGACGACTACCTTGCCGCCGGCACCGTACCAGCCGACGCCAAACTGTCTTGCTCGGTGGGCGCCTACGGTCAGGCCGTAAGCGAGCACATGTTTGCCATGGTTCTTTCTATGATGAAGCGCCTGCCCGGCTATCACGACTTGCAGCGCGAGCATCGCTGGGAGGATTTGGGGCCGGTTACCTCGCTCAAAAATGCCAACGTGCTGGTGCTGGGCGCAGGCGATATCGGCGGCCACTTTGCCACGCTCTGCCGCAGCATGGGCGCACACGTCCGCGGCATCAAGCGCCATCCGCTCGTCTACCCCATTGTATTTGAGGACATGGACGGCATGGATGCCCTGTCTGAGCGCCTGGCCGAGGCCGATGTCGTCGCATCCTTTATGCCCAGCACACCCGAGACCCGCGGCCTGGCGAACGCCGAGTTCTTCGCCGCGATGAAGCCGGGCGCCTTCTTTGCCAACGGCGGCCGCGGCGATCTTGTGGTCGCCGAGGACTTGGTTGCCGCTCTGGAGTCGGGACATCTCGCCGGCGCCGCGGTCGACGTCACCGACCCCGAGCCGCTGCCCGCCGCAAGCCCGCTGTGGGATGCGCCCAACATGCTCATCACGCCGCACGTCTCCGGTTGGTTCCACTTGGAGGCTACGCTCAACAATGTGGTCGACATTGCCGCAGAGAATCTGCGTCACCTGCAAGCCGGCGAAACCCTGCGCTGCTGGATCGAACATTAGGTTGTTCCGGCGTTTTCCAAACGCCGGAACCCCTCGACGCTGCGAGCCCCATGGGTTCCGCCGTTCTAACGAACGGCGGACCGGTCGACGCTGCGCGACGTCCAGAACAACAATTTGTCATTCAAAAGGCGAGGCATGACCAGAAGGTCAATGCCTCGCCCTTTTCATGCCAACTTGTTCGCTCTGGACGTCGCTCGCTCATATGACCCAATCCGCTGTCAAGAGCCACAATGGCCCCGCCGACCGCTTGCAATCGGTCGGCGGGGCCTGCCGTTGAACCCGTCCCGGTCCGCCCCCGGCATGTCGTCGACGC
>CABUTO010000032.1 GCA_902494535.1 uncultured Collinsella sp. | reverse complement strand
CGGGACCGACAGCGCCTTCGCCGCCGACTCGGAGCCGTGGCCTCGCTCGAAGAGCCCGATCGCCGCCTTCCTGGCCACGATGTCGTGCTTCACCCTCAAGTCGACACGCATAAAAAGCCTCCCATTTCTCATGTCCAAGAAATGGGAGGCAGTTCAAATGCGCAGCGGGGGTTCTTTCATGTCCGAGGACGTCCGCGAAGGTTAGCCCTCAGATCCTGCGGTGGGAGACCTAGGCCTCGTTGTACACCGTCTTGAGCTTCAGCAGATGCTGATAGCGGTCCATGGCGGCCTGCTCGTTCTCCTTGAAGAGCTCCTCGGCGCGCTCGGGGAAGGAACGCGTCAGCGAAGCGTAACGGGCCTCGTTCATCAGGAACTCCTGATAACCGCCCGCGGGCTCCTTGGAATCGAGCGAGAACTTCTTGCCGGCAGCAGCCTCGGGGTTGAAGCGGAAGAGGTTCCAGTAACCGCACTCGACAGCCTTCTTCATCTCGGCCTGGCAGTTCTGCATGCCACCCTTCTTGATGGAGTGCATCTCGCAGGGGCTGTAGCCGATGATGAGGGACGGGCCGTCGTAGGCCTCGGCCTCGTGGATGGCCTTGAGGGTCTGAGCCGGGTTGGCACCCATGGCGACCTGCGCCACGTAGACGTAGCCGTAGCTCATGGCGATCTCGGCCAGGGACTTCTTCTTGGTCACCTTACCGGTAGCGGCGAACTGAGCGACCTGGCCCAGGTTCGAGGCCTTGGAGGCCTGGCCGCCGGTGTTGGAGTAGACCTCGGTGTCGAAGACGAAGACGTTGACGTTGTGGCCGGAAGCCAGGACGTGGTCCAGGCCACCGAAGCCGATGTCGTAGGCCCAACCGTCGCCGCCGAAGATCCAGAAGGACTTCTTGGTGAGGTAAGCCTTGTCGGCGAGGATCGCCTTGGAAGCGTCGCAGCCGCACTTCTCGAGCTCGGCAACGTAGGCAGCAGCAGCGGTCTTGGAGGCCTCGGCGTCGTTGACGGAGTCGATCCAAGCCTGGCCGGCGGCCTTGAGCTCATCGGACGGACCATCGGCAGCGATGATGTCCTGGGTAGCGGCGATCAGCTTCTTCTGGACGGCCTCGTAACCGACGGCCATGCCCAGACCGTGCTCGGCATTGTCCTCGAACAGGGAGTTGTTCCACGCCGGGCCGTGACCGTCCTTGTCCTTGCAGTAAGGAGCGGTGGCAGCGGGGTTGCCCCAAATGGAGGAGCAGCCGGTGGCGTTGGAGATGAACATGCGGTCGCCGGCGACCTGGGTCACCAGACGTGCATAGGCGGTCTCGGCGCAGCCGGCGCAGGAGCCGGAGAACTCCAGGTAGGGCTGCTTAAACTGGCTGCCCTTGACGTTGGCCGCGATGAGCTCCTTCTTCTCGGAGACGTTCTCGACCACGTAGTCCCAAACGGGCTGCTGGTCCATCTCCTGCTCGGTGGGAACCATCTCGAGGGCGCCCTTGGGGCAGACCTTGACGCAGTTGGTGCAACCCATGCAGTCGAGCGGGGACACAGCCATAGTGAACTTCATGCCCTTGGCCTTGGGGCCCATGGCGTCAAGCGTGCGGGTAGCCTCGGGCGCGGCGGCAGCCTCGTCCTCGGTCATCGCGAACGGACGGATGGTGGCATGCGGGCACACATAGGCGCACTGGTTGCACTGGATGCACTTGGTCTCGTCCCAGTGGGGAACGACCACGGCGACGCCGCGCTTCTCGTATGCGGAGGCGCCCAGCTCAAACTGGCCGTCAGCGCAATCGACGAAGGCGGAAACAGGCAGGCTGTCGCCGTCCATGCGATCGATGGGCTCGAGCAGGTTCTTGACCTGCTGGGCGATAGCGGACTTGGTCTCCTCGGAGAGCTCGACGGGAGCGGCATCCTCGGCAGTTGCCCAGTCGGCCGGAACCTCGAACTTACGGAAGGCGGTAGCGCCGGCATCGATGGCCTTGTGGTTGGCGTCGACGATAGCCTGACCCTTCTTCATGTAGGACTTGGTAGCCGCGTCCTTCATGTACTGCAGGGCGTCCTCGGCGGGCAGGACCTTGGCCAGCGCGAAGAAGGCGGACTGGAGCACCGTGTTGGTGCGCTTGCCCATGCCGACCTTGGCCGCCAGGTCGATAGCGTCGATCAGGTAGACGTTGACGTTGTTGTTCGCGATGTAGCGCTTGGCCACGGCGGGCATGTGCTCGGCGAACTCCTCGTCGCTCCACTGGCAGTTGACCAGGAAGGTGCCGCCCGGCTTGACGTCGCGGACCATCTTGAAGCCCTTAACGATGTAGCTGGGGTTATGGCAGGCGACAAAGTCGGCCTTGGTCACGTAGTACGGCGAACGGATCGGGGAATCACCAAAGCGCAGGTGCGAGACGGTGACGCCGCCGGTCTTCTTGGAGTCGTACTGGAAATAGGCCTGGACGTACTTGTCGGTGTGGTCGCCGATGATCTTGATCGAGTTCTTGTTGGCGCCGACGGTACCGTCGCCACCCAGACCCCAGAACTTGCACTCGATGGTGCCGGGAGCTGCGGTGTTGGGCGCATCCTCGGCCTCGGGCAGGCTCAGGTTGGTCACGTCATCGACGATGCCGATGGTGAACTCGCGCTTGGGCTCGTCCTTCTTGAGCTCCTCGAAGACAGCGAACGCGGACGCGGGAGGCGTGTCCTTGCTGCCCAGGCCATAACGGCCGCCGACGACCTTGATGCCCGTCTTGCCGGCCTCGTAGAGAGCGGAGACGACGTCCTGGTAGAGCGGCTCGCCGATGGAACCCGGCTCCTTGGTACGGTCCATGACGGCGATCTTCTGGACGGTCTCGGGGAGAACGTCGACGAAGTGCTTGATGGAGAACGGACGGAACAGACGAACCTTGACCAGGCCAACCTTCTCGCCGTGAGCGTTGAGGTAGTCGATGACTTCCTCGAGCACGTCGCAGAAGGAGCCCATGCACACGACGACGCGATCGGCATCGGGAGCGCCGTAGTAGTTGAACAGGCCGTAATCGGTGCCGAGCTTCTCGTTGATCTTCTTCATGTAGCCCTCGACGACGGCAGGGAGCTCGTCGTAGACCTTGTTGCAGGCCTCGCGGTTCTGGAAGAAGATGTCGCCGTTCTCGTGGCTGCCGCGGGTGTGCGGGTGCTCAGGGTTGAGCGCGTGGTCGCGGAAAGCCTGGACGGCGTCCATGTCGCACATCTCGGCCAGATCCTTGTAGTCCCACATGGCGACCTTCTGGATCTCGTGGCTGGTGCGGAAGCCGTCGAAGAAGTTAAGGAACGGGGTCTTGCCCTCGATAGCGGCAAGGTGAGCCACCGGCGAGAGGTCCATGACCTCCTGGACGTTGCCCTCGGCGAGCATGGCGAAGCCGGTCTGACGACAGGCCATGACGTCGGAGTGATCGCCAAAAATGTTCAGGGCGTGGGAAGCGACGCAACGCGCGGAGACGTGGAAGACGCCCGGGAGCTGCTCGCCCGCAATCTTGTACATGTTCGGGATCATCAGGAGCAGGCCCTGAGAAGCCGTGTAGGTGGTGGTCAGAGCACCGGCGCCCAGCGAACCGTGAACGGTACCGGCTGCACCTGCCTCGGACTCCATCTCGACGACCTTGACCGGGGTGCCGAAGATGTTCTTTCGACCCTGGGCCGCCCACTGGTCGACATGGTCGGCCATCGGGCTGGACGGCGTAATGGGATAGATTCCCGCTACCTCGGTGTACGCATACGAAACATATGCGGCCGCCTCGTTGCCGTCCATAGACTTAAACTTACGCGCCATATACCCCTCTCCTCTCATATAGGTATACAGGCCCCGGCGATCGCCGGGATGTTGGCGTGATGGGATTTACGCTGTTGCTTCCAATCATCTGGCAGGCAGGCTCAGCAGCAGGTACATGGCGTGGAGAGAAGACATGCCGAGGCGAGGGGCAGCTGATGCGTCCTACAGGCCCGACCGCCCGTCTTGCACATGACCGAGCGCCGCAAAGGCCGCATGCCGGATGCTCCCGGGCACGCCCCGGCGATGGGAAGCGCCCGCAACGGAAATCCGCATGCGGGTTTATTGTACCCCGCCTTCAAGTGTAATTTCGGCAAATATAGGCGGGCGGTAAAGGTTTACCTTGGGTGACTGCCAAGGGCCAAAATGGCCCCTCCATCCCTGGGCGACCGGCTCTGGTGCGCCAAGGAGTGTCCCCAAGTGCCGGCAGAAAAGGAACGTCCCTATCTGCCGGCTAGAGGGCACCGAAGAGAATGGCGTAGGTAGTGGATTCGCCGAGCTTGAGCTCGTCGCCGGGATTGAGTTGGGCGGAACGGCCGGGCTCGACCTGAATGCAGACGCGCGTGGCCCCGTTTACCACCACGGTTCCGTTGGTGGACGACAAGTCCTCGACGTGCCAGATATTTTGAGCATCGCACCAGATATGGGCATGGCGGGCCGAGACATCGTCGCCGACGTCGGTAATATCGCCCTCACCAGTGGCCAGCGCGCCAATCTCAACACCCTGCTCGCTCGGCTGAATCCAGCGCGGGGCGCTCACGACAAAACTGTTTTGCACGCGCAGCAAGCCCAAGGGGTGCGCCGGGGCGGGTTCGCGTTCGCCCGCGGTCATCGACATGCCAAGCGAACGCGGCGTGGATGTTCCTCCGCCACAGGTCGCGTGCGCGTAGTCGATGGCATAGTTCACCGAGGACCGCACATCCGCCGAACAACCGACAGCGACAAACAGCACCAGCACGGCCTCGGCGCGCTCGGCGGGCATGAGTTCCGCCGCCTGGGACAGGCGATCGAGCGCGTTGCGATAGAGATTCGTGTCCTGGTGGCACTCTTCGAGCGCGCGTACCATCGGTTCACCTGCAGGACCGCACACCATATTGATCACAGCCGTGGAGTCCATGGGATTTCGCTGGCGCAGGGCCAGTTGCGACATAATACGCGCAGCCGAGGTACCGTATTCGGCAAAGTAGCGCTGCTGAAGCGTGCCGACCGGCGCGCGAACGATAAAGCGGGAAACCCAAGAGCGATCGGCGGCTCGGCTCTGCGGGCTGCGGCCGTCGGCGAGCGGACGGGACGAAAGCACCAGGCCGCACAGCTCGATATGGCTCAGATGCGCCGCGCGCTTAAAGATGTCAAACATGGCCCCGCATGGGGTGAGCTCAACTTGAGATGCCATGACCTAGGCCTCCTTGGTCGTAGAAATAGAATCGGACGATACTTCGACAGGTCCGCCAAAAGTACGGGCAGCTGCGGCTCCACCGGCAAGCGGAGTCGCCATCTGGGCTTTTGTGCGTCGCGGTGCCGAAACGGGAAGTTCAAAGGCAAAGCCCATCGCAAGCAAAAACCACGTAAGCGTATAGGTTGCAACCAGAGCGGCAACAAGGCCGCCCATCACGGCGCGTTGGGAAAAAACGCTACATGCAGCCACAACCAGCACCGGAACCTCGCAGGCAGAAAGCGCAAGCACGCCCTGCAGGAACCCCGAGCGCCGATCGCGCGCAAGTGCCCCCGCGGCAACGCCGGCTATGCCTGGCAGCGCCAACGCCAGTGCGGCAATAATACCCGGTAGCGACCCAGACCACACGAGCGATCCCAAAGTCGCCGTCACGCGAGCGCCCGACGCCAGCAGCGCGGCCGAAACCACGACCACAGCCCAAACCACGCCACAGACGACCGTCGCGCCGACCATCAGCGCGCGACGAACCGCACGGCCAGACGCATCCATGGGGCACGGCGTGAGCGGCTCGCCGCGGAGCGAACGACCGACATTTTGCGCATAGTGGTCACAAAACGCCGAGAGCGCCGCCTCGACCGCCGCCGGCTCGGGACGATCTTTTTGATGGCTGGACAGACAGGCCATCACCACGTCGAACAGCTGGGCATCGACAAACGCCAGCGCATCGCGTAGCTCTTCGGAATCCGGCTCAAGCCCTAGCTGCTGGGCCTGCTCGGCCGCGGCGAGCGCCACATCGGGCTCACGACGAAGCAGCTGAGTCAAATCACAACCGGGCGCATGGGCACCAATGGGATAGTCGGGCCGCGTGTCCATCTTGAGACGGTAGGGGCTCGCGATGTCGCGCGTCTTTTTGCGCGAACCCGAGGTGCCCGAAGTGCTCGGCGCGGCTTCGTATGGCGCGACGCCGGCAATGAGCTCGTAAACCGTGCTTGCCGCGGCATAGACGTCGATCGCCGGCGACATACGCAAAGCGCGCAGATCGGGAATATCGTCGGTGAGCATCTCGGGCGGGGCATAGGCAACCGTCGCGCGACGCAGCGTGGCATAGCGCTCGGTAAAGGATGCCTTGCCGCCGGTACCGGCCACGGCCGACGCAGGCTCAAGCGCCAGCGACGAGCCAAAGTCGATCAGGCACAGGTCAAAGGTGCCCTCGGCAAGCTGCCGGTCAAGCGGTAGACGCGCCGTGCGCACCATAATATTAGCGGGCGAGATATCGCGATGGACAAAGCCCTCACCCACCAGGCTCATACGGCAGAGCAGATCGAACAGGTCGCGACCCAGACGCGCCGCCACAAGCGGCGACAGGCGTCCGGCATCGTCCACGGCGAGTCGCGAACGCAAGCGGGCAAGCGTCTCGCCCTCGACCCATTCCATGACAATTGCAGGCACACCGTCGACCTCGCCCCAGCCATAGAGGCGGGGAAAGCCCTTAAGGCCCGAAAGGGCGCGATGGCATTCGTATTCCTCGCGAAACGCCGCCTTGAACTTGGCGACCAGCGCCTCGTGAGCGGCATCGTCGTCAAACTCATCGCGCGTCGGCAAGATGAGCTGCTTGAGTGCCACGGCCTCGCCTTGGGCGTTGACGGCACGCGTCACGCGGCCGATACCGCCACGGCGCATGGTGGCATCGTCGGCAAACAGCATCGTAAAACGACGCAGATAGGCAGGCAGTTCGTCCTGACCGAGCGCAATGGCCGGCTCAAACCCGTCGACACGCGCCAGGCGCAGGCCGACCATGGGATCGCGACCGAGCGATTGTGGTGTGGTGGATGCAAGATCGGTCATCATAGGGCAAGCGCCGCCACGTTATTGTTGAAGTTACCGAGCGCGACGTCATCATCGCCGTAATGGCCGACCCATTGACATAGGTTGGTGTAACAGCCCCACAGATTGGCATACTGCTGATACCACTTTGACCGGGGCGAGAATGTCTGACGACCGAACTCGGCTCGAATGACAAACATCTCCCCGACCAGGCTGTCGCACGGTCTGGGATCTCCCGTAGAGTTATAGGTCGAGACCACGTCATTGGCACGAGAAACATAGCCGTCGAGCATGTTGTACTTGGTCACAAGCCAACTGTGAATGCTCTCTTCTTCAGCAGCGGAAAGGCCACCGGAGTTTGCATCGTTGTCAGTGTTGCCGCCCGTCGAGCCGCCGTTTCCAGACCCTCCGGTAGAGGAACCCGACCCAGAGCCGCCGCCCGAACTCGATGAATCCGAGCTACCGGGCTTGCCTGTCTGCTGGGCGTCCTGCCCCTTCTGCTGCTCGACCTTATTCACCGTTGCCGCCACGCTATTGTTGGACAACCGATCGATGATCTTGGTGTTGGTGAGCACGATGGTTTTGCCATTGGCAAGCGTGACTTCGTTGTCCGGGACCTCGGCGCCGTCCGCATCGTCGGTGCCAAACACAATATGCCCGACCACACTTGCCCAAGCATATCCAGTCGTGGTGCCCAGATCACTTTTGACCTCATGCCCCACGCGCGGTTCGCGTGCGGCATGCGCCTGTATCATGGACGGCACGGTCATGCCATAGGCAGAAACGCCAGCTATGACCAGCACCAACGAGCACGATAGCAGTGCGTACGCCCGCGGAGCCAAGCCCAGTCGGCATCGCATGCGCACCGCGGCGCCGCGCTTTGTCTGAGTGCCACCGGGCCGCATGCGTTCTCCTCCAACAAAAACACGCCGCTCGGGAGCGGCGCATTCATTCGAATCCATATTTGAGTGTATCAGCGAACCCAAAAGGTTGCGCAACGAATGAGCAAATTAAGGATGCGAGTGGAAGCATCCATGCGATAAGCGGATACAAAGCATCTTTGTTGCACAACAAACTTACAGTCGCACAGGGAAATTATGACTACCCCGTGCGTCGCGAGGAAAACATACGGCAGGAGCAGGCTCGCCACCTAAATCGCGCGACGGGCCTCGATGGCGCGGCCAAGCGTAAGCTCGTCGGCATACTCCAGGTCGCCGCCCACGGGAAGGCCGCTTGCCAGACGCGACACCTCGACGCCCAACGGCTTGATAGTGCGGGCCAAGTAGCTCGCCGTGGTCTCGCCCTCGATGTTGGGGTTGGTGGCAATGATGACCTCATGGATATCCTCGTGGCCCAGACGCGCCAGCAGCTCGCGGATGTGCAACTGCTCGGGACCAATCTTGTCCATGGGACTGATCACGCCGCCCAATACGTGGTAGAGACCGTGGTAGCTGCCCGTGCGCTCGATCGCCTGGACGTCGCGCGGCTCGCCCACAACGCAAATGCGAGTGGTATCGCGCATCGGGTCCTGGCAGATGGAGCACTCGTCGGCCGTGGCGTAGTTAAAGCAACGGCTGCAAAAGTGGACCTCCTGCTTGACCTCCAGGATGGCCTCGGCCAGGCGGCGGGCCTCCTCGGCATCGGCCTCGAGCAGGTAATAGGCGATGCGCTGGGCCGACTTGGGACCAATGCCCGGCAGACGGCCCAGCTCATCGAGCAGTTTTTGCAGGCTGTGATTCGCACTCATATATATGCGTGTCTTAGAACGGCATGCCCGGGATGTTGAGGCCGCCGGTGATGGCGCCCATCTGCTTGTTGGCGAGCTCGTTGACGCCGCGGACGGCCTCGTTGACGGCAGCCATGATCATGTCCTGCAGCATATCGACGTCCTCGGGATCGAGGGCATCGGGATCGATGGTGAGGTTGACGAGCTCCATCTCGCCGTTAACGGTCACCTTGACCATGCCGCCGCCGGCAGAGGCGTCGACGGTCTGGGACTTGAGATTCTCCTGCGCGGCGGCAAGCTGCTCCTGCATCTTGCGAGCCTGCTTCATCATCTGCTGCATGTTCATACCGGCCATGATGGCTCCTTTACGTGCGGCCGCACGCCGAGCTGCAAGGGCAGCCGGGACGCGGCGGGACTTTCAAACTCAAAAATCGTACCACGGCGCGCGGCCAGCAAGCGGGGCAGTCACGCTACCTCAGTCGATATACATGTCCTGGAGTGCAAGCCGCACCCGAAGATTATGCAAAGTTGAATAATTCGCATCTGCATAATATTGAAAGCTAAATCTTGTAGAGCCGGAATCCGACATTTCATGTGCACCGCTAAAGACCTGCATGCCGATCCGTTGCTCACGGTGACGCGCATGGCAGCGGGGTATAATTTGATTGCCATAGATAGTAATTTGGAGGTGCCCCATGAATGCCCCCAACGCGCTCCAAAACATCCGCTCAAAACACCCCGTTGCATATGTGGTTCTCTATCTCTTTGTCGGCTGGGCATTGCTGGTTGTCATCACCCATGCCATAGCTTTTGGAGCAGAACTGCTGATAGCCAGCTCGGACCAGCCCGTCGTCAAATGGGAGACGACCGATGAGTGCACCGACGGAACCCGAACCGTCTACTACAACAGCCCGTCCCTCTATCAAGAGTTCAAGGTCAAGATAAAGGACTTCAAGATTGTCGATGCCGAGCTAGGCGTTTATTTGGCAATCGGAGCAACCATTAACGCCGAGCAAGTCGAGTACACGGACAGCCATGCGACGTATCGTATCGACCTCAGCATCCTAGGCCGACCGTCACGCACCTGTCTGCTCAAATGCGACATACGCGGCACCACACTACACATGTCCGAAATACAAATGCGCCCGGGCAAGGGGTTCTCTTCTTGAGCAGTATACCCGCCCGTACGGCTACTCCACCGGTTTGAAGATGGTGGCCTGACCGAAGACGCTGCGGATGAGGTCTTTGGCCTCGTCCTCGGTCTGCGGGATGCTCGGGGCTGCGCCCTGGTGGCCGAAGGGGCTGCCGGCGCCGGGGTTGGACTCCCAGGGAGCTGCAGGAGCGTCCTCCTCTTTGGGGGCAGCTACAGCGGACTTGGGCGCGGGCGTCGCACCCGGCACGTCGAACGGAGGCAGATCGTCCCCGCTCGCATCGCCAGCGAAGCCGCCGACCATAGCGTCGTCGTAGGGCACCTGCTCGGATTCCCACGGCGCGGACTGCGCGACAGGCTGAGCTTTGGGGGCAGCCGAGCGCTCGGGCGCACGGGGTGCGGGCTCGGTCGGGAGCTTACCCGTGGCAGGAGCACCGGCGGGGTTGTCGGAGCGTAGCCAGGGGGCTTTGCCCAGGTCAGACGACTTGGGCGCGGGCGAGACGGGCTTGGGCGCGGGTGTCGGAGCAGCCGGTTTGGGCGCCGCGGGCTTAGGCGCCGACGAGGTCGATGCCGTTACCGGTGCCGCTTGCTGCTGCGGCGCGCTGGCGCTCGAGGATACAGGGGCCGCCGAGGACACGGGTTGCGGGTCCGCAGATGCCGCAGCCCGTGCAGATGGAGAATGCTCCTCATGTTGAGGAGCCGGCGTGCCACCCCCATCCAGGACATAGTCGACGGTACGACGACCGAAGACCGCGCAGACCGTCGGTAGGACCACCGACTGCGTATCGGCGCGACCGAGCATCTTAATGGCAAAAGTCGAACCCGCGGGGAACGAGACCGTGAGCTTGGAGCCGTCGTCGGCCGTGGCGCGGGCGTTGAGCAAAAGCCCTGCGTAGGAAGCCTGACGCGCCTTGACGCGCTCGACGACCTCGGCCCATTTGCGCTGCAGCTCGCCGGCGTCCTCGACCGCGGGGGTCTCGGCGGCGCCGGCGGCAGCAACCTGGGCGGCATTGTTGGACTGGGGCTGAGGCGTCGGAGCCGGCGCAGGCTGAGGTGCAGGCGCTGCAGGCTTGGAAGCTGACACGGGTGCAGGCTGAGCCGCCGGAGCGGCAGCACCACGGTCCCAAGGCATGCCACCCTGGCGCGCGGACGTAGCAGCAGGGGCAGCGGATACCGCCGGAGCGGCAGCACGAGCGCCCGAAATGAGCGTCGGCTGTTGGGCAGCAGCGGGTACGGATGCTGCAGGCGCGGCGGCCTGAGCAGCAGCCACGCTCGCCGGCACGGCGCCGTTGGCAACCATGGCCTCCAGGCGTGCCACGCGCTCGGCCAATGCCTCAATCGTTAAATCGGCCTCGGGACGCGCCAGACGCGTGCAGGCAATCTCGAGCACCAGGCGCACGTCGCTCGCGCCCCTCATCTCCAGTGCGGCATCGTCGAGCACCGTCAGCACACGGGCCAGGCGGTCGGCAGGATGCTCGCCAAAGGCAGCGGCCTCGGCAGCAAGCGCCTCGGCCTGCTCGGAGCCGCCCTCAAACAGCTCGGCACGAGCACCGGCAACGCAGGCAACGTACACGTCACGCACGTGCGCCACCAGGTCGCGCGTCAGCTCCAGCAGGTCGTTTCCTTCCTCGACCTGCGTACGGATCAGTCCATAGAGCTCGGCAACATCGCGATCGGCAATGGCGCGGGAAAACTCGCCCAGAATCTGGTCCGAAACCTCGCCTAAAAGAGAGCGGGCGTCGTCCGCATGCACAGAACCGTTGCCAAAGACGCTCAGCTGCTCCAGCGTGGACAACGCGTCGCGCATGCCGCCCTTGGCATGGCGCGCCACGATAGCCAGCGCCTCATCGTCGTAATCGAAGCCCTCCTGCTCGCACACGTATGCCAGGCGGTGCTCGATATCCTCGTTGCCGATGCGATGGAAATCGAAACGCTGGCAGCGCGAGAGGATGGTCTCCAGAATCTTTTGCGGGTCGGTGGTGCACAGCACAAAGATCACGTGCGCCGGCGGCTCCTCAAGCGTCTTGAGCAGCGCGTTGAACGCCGCCGTCGTGAGCATGTGGACCTCGTCGATGATATAGACCTTGTACTTGCCGCGCACCGGGGCAAAGTTGACGGAGTTGATGATCTCCTCGCGCACATTGTCCACGCCCGTGCGGCTTGCGGCATCGAGCTCGTAGACATCCGGGTGGTTGCCCTCGGCAATGAGCTCGCACTCCTCGCAAGTACCGTCGGGCATGCAGCCGCTTGCACCCTCGGCGCGCGCCGCCTCGGCATTGCGGCACAGCAGTGCCTTGGCCAGAATGCGCGCCATGGTGGTCTTGCCCGTACCGCGCGGTCCGCAGAACAGGTAGGCGTGGGACAGGCGCCCCTCGGTGATGGCGTGCTCGAGCGTCGAGACGATATGCTGCTGGCCCACCACGGAGTCGAAGGTGAGCGGGCGATACTTTCGGTACAACGATTCCATGGGTGCTCCCCCGGGTATACTGAGTCTTGTTGCCGCGACGGCCATGCGGTCGCACGGCATACTGCATTCATAATAACCCGTACGGCGAGCCCGCCGCGATAGGAGTCCAAAGAGCATGGCAGACGCAGAGAGCAACCTCGTTCCCTCCGAAGCAGCCGACCAGGTCGAGGTCGCGCTCGAGGAGCAGGCCGCAGCCGACGACGGCATCCTGTACCTCAACGAGTACCAGTACGAAAACGACCTCGTCACCGACTTCGCCCGCCTGGTCGCCTCGCCCAGGCGCCGTGGCTCGCTGTATGTCGCCGCCGCGATTGCCGCGCTCATCGGCATCGGCATGTTGGTGGCCGGCGGCAACTGGATCAAGTTTGGCGTCGTCCTGATCGTATTCGGCGCCTTTTTGGCCTGGTGGAGCAAAAACCTGCACCACACCCTCGCCCGCGACTTTATCGACGCCGTCGAGGCCGACGAGTCCATGGGTGGCCGCTATCGCCGCGTCGCCGCCAACGAGGACGGCCTGATGGTTTGGGGCAAGAGCGGCAAGTCGCAGTTCTTCCCGTTTGAAAAGCTCGACCACGTGCTCGACGGCGAGCGCATCTTTGTGGCCATGTTCGCCGACCAGGGCGTGACGATCCCTAAGGACACCTTTGTTCGCGGCGATGCCGAGCAGTTTGGCACCTTCCTTAAGGCACGCATCAACAAAAAACTCCGCATCGAGACCAAACGCAAGAAGATGAAGGCAGAAAAGGCCGCCGCCGAAGCCAAACAGGGCGACAAGCCCCAGGAGACCAAGGGCAAGCAGCGCAAGCAGAAGAAGAACAAGAAGAAGCGCTAACCCGAGCCGGGGTCCAAACTCCGGCCGCCTGCTTAGGCGTAACTTAGATTGACAGCGGAAACCGCATCCCGTTTTGGCGCTCCAAAGTGGGATGCGGTTTCCTTTTGAGCGCCCATCCGGAAAGCGCATCCCGCTCTACGCCAATATTCTGGGACGCAGTTTCCGCAGACCACCCCATTCGGAAAGTGCATCCCTTAATTTGGTCGCAAAGTGGGGTGCGCTTTCCGAGCGAGCCAAAACAGAGCCAAGCCAGACAGGCAACCTCGCATCCCGCTATCCTCCCCATGCACCCGAGCGTGCTACACTAGCAGCATCTATGCCACCGCGAACGGCTCGGCTCCGCGCCCGCCACTCGCAAACGAACTTTAAACGCACGAGGGTTGGCCATGCCGCTTTTCTCGCAACATACCGCCCGGTTCTCGCCGGACGTTCCTCTGGAGGGCACCAGCTCTCGCGAGCTGCTTAAGCGGTACCAGCCGCTCGAGACACTTGCGACCGGCGGTTTTGGCTCCATCGAGATCTGCCGCGACACGCATCTGCGCCGCCGCGTCGCCATTAAGCGCATCCCCCTTATCAACGGTGCCGGCATGCCCGCCAGCGACATCATGGATGTCCTGCGCGAGGCGCACACTGCCGCTATGCTTCAACATCCCAACATCGTGCAGGTCATCGACTTTACGCACGACACAGCCTATGCCTACCTGGTTATGGAATATGTCGATGGCATGTCGCTGGCCGAGTTTTTGCACCGCGTGGACGGCCACTCACTTACCTTTGACGAGGCCGCGGCCATTGCCGATGCCCTGGGCCAGGCGCTCACCTTCGCTCATAGTAATGGCGTACTCCACCTGGACATTAAGCCCGCCAACGTGCTCATCGACCACTCGGGCAATGTAAAGCTCACCGACTTTGGCATGGCGCGACTGTCGTCCGCCGGTGGCTTTGGCGGCTCACGCGGCGGCACCATCGGCTACATGCCGCCCGAGCAGCTCGATATCGAGACCGGCACGGTCGACGAGCGCGCCGATGTCTTTGCCCTCGCCTGTGTGATCTACGAGGGCCTGTGCGGCAGCGCTCCCTTTATGGCGGCCACGCCCGCCGACTCGCTCGACCGCATCATCGGCGGCGCCACCTATCCCAGCGAGCTGATACCACACTTTCCCCCGGGAGCCGAGGCCGCGCTCATGAGCGCGCTCTCCCCCATGCCGCAGGACCGCCCCAACAGCATCGAGGCATTTTGCGACCAGCTCCTTGCCGGTCTGGGCAGCGTGCGCGAGGGCCGTCGCAGCCTGGAGCAAATGGTTGGCGAGCTTTCGGATGACGAGCAGGAACTCGACGATATCGAGCCGTCGCACTACGAGGACGACGCCATCGAGGTCGACCCCGCACTCGGCTGGGCGGGCACGCGCTGGAGCCATGCGCGCGACTACACCATGCGCACTATCTCGGCGCTAACGTGCGGCACCTTTAGCTTTTTACTGATGCAAACGGCCGGGGTCGCGGCGCTTCCCGGCCTGGTCATTGCGGCCATCGCGATCGGAGCGGCGGCTGGCCTGGCCCCCCAGATTGGCTCGGCCATCTCGGCTGTGGGCTTTTTGGTGCTCATGGCCAACGCCACCATGCAGGCACAAGGCATCCTGTCGATGCTGCCCGTCGCGGTGATCTTTGCCGCCGCCATGTCCGGTTGGTGGATCGCCTGGGGTCGCACCGAGACTGCCGCGAGCGCCACGCTCACCTGTGCACTCGCGCTTGGCTGTCTGACCGGCAATACCTTCCTGGCAGCTGGGGTCGCCGCCGGCGTCGCGTCATTTTGGCTCGGCCCGGCAAGCGCCGCCGCGGCAACGGGCATGGGCGCGCTTTTTGCCCGTCTGGCCACGGTCGCGCTTTCAGCCGGAGGCGTGCTGGGGCTCGGTAACGTTGCCGCAGCGCTGGGAGACCCGCTCCTTTGGGCTGCCTTTGTGCTGGTCGCGGCAACTGCCGCAGCGTCATCCGCGCTGCTCAATGCCCATGCCAAGCGTGCCGATCAGGGCTCAAACCTTGCCGCAATCGCCGCCATCGCTGTCACCGGCATCGGCTGCGCAGCGGCGTCCTGTCTTGCACACCATATGGAAATTGCCAGCCTTGCAGCCGCGGTCGTCGCCAAGGCGGCGGTTGCGGGAACCCTATCCTCTATAATCGTTGGGATATGCCTATATTTGCTCGGATACCAAAGAACCTATACGGAGAGTGATCTTTCGTGAACTTCCTGAACATCTTCGAGGACCACGTGGCCGGCATCTTCGGTGCCACCCGTGCCCCGTTCTCCTTTAAGAAGCTTGCCAAGCAGGCCGCTCGCGACATGGAGGATCAGACTCTGGTGATTAACGGCGTCAACACGGCGCCGGCACTCTATACCATCCTTATCGCCGCCGACGACGATCCCATGCTCGCCCCGTTCTACCCCGAGCTTTCGCGCGAGGTCCGCGAGTTTGTGAAGGCGCAGGCCGAAAAGCGCCGCTATGTCTTTGTCGGCGAGCCCCTCGTGCGCTTTATGATCGATCCGCAGCTGCGCGCCGGCAAGTTCTCGGTCTTTGCCGAGAACGTCGATGCCCCCACGCTCGGCCGCCTGTACGAAGAAGAGCGCGCCTATCAAAACGGCCTGGGCCAGAACAACTCCGCGGCAAGCCGTGCCGCCAGCGCCCCGCGCGCCGGCCAGCAGCAGTTTGCTGCCCCGCAGCAGCAGCGCCCCGCCGCCATGCCCCAGCAGCAGCCGACGCCTCGCGCCGCCGCTCCCGACCCGCTTGCCGTGGCAGATCCCTTCGCGCCTAGCGTCCCCGACCCCGCCGCTCCTATCCCGGTGCCGCAGACCGTCTCGCGCGACGCGCTTGCCGGCATGGGCGGAGCCGCCGCGACCGGTGCCGCCGTGGGCCTAGGTGCCGCAGCCGGCATCGCCTCCAACATGGCGAGCACTCGTGCCCCGCAGCGCCCGCTCGCCCAGCTCGTCGACGTCGTGAGCGGCGAGAGCCATAGCATCACCTCCGCACAGGTGACCATCGGTCGCGAGCGCTCAGTTTCCGACATTGCCCTGCGCGACCCCAACGTGTCGCGCCGCCACGCCCAGCTCACCTTTACGGGCTCGGATTGGTCGATCGAGGACCTCAATTCCACCAACGGCACGCTCGTCAACAACCGCCGCATTACGCGCTGCCCGCTGCGCAACGGCGATCTGCTGACGTTTGGCCTGAGCACCTTTGAATTTAGGGGATAGTCGCTTATGAACATCGATATCGTCCTTTTTGCAGGCCGCATCGTCCTGGTCGCCCTGCTCTATATCTTCCTGTTCGCCGTCATGAAGACCGGCGTGGGACTTGTGCGCGGGCAGCGCCGCGACTCGGCTATCTGGACGATTGATGTGGACAAGGGTCCGCGCGGTATCCGCGGCATCCACGTAGACATGCTCGGCCCCGTCATCGTCGGTCGCTCGCCATCTTCGGACATCTGCATCAACGAACCGTTCGTCTCGGCCTCACATGCGCGCTTTTCGCTGCAGGGCCCGGCGCTCATCATCGAGGACCTCAACTCGCTTAACGGCACGCTCGTCAACGGCCGCCAGCTTGTTGAGCCCGCAACGCTGCGCGAGGGCGACGAAGTCCAGATTGGCGACGTGGTCATGAAGGTGAACCGTCGATGATCGACGAGGAGAACAAGTCCGCAACTATGACCGAGGCACCGGCCGCCGCCACAGCTGCGCCGGCCCACGCCGCTCCGGCGGGCTCCGCACCCGTGGAGCCCGAGGACACCGTGTTCTCCCTGCCTCTTTCGCATGTAACGCATGATATTTCGGATCTCGCCGATAACGAGGACGAAGAGGATGCCGTAGCGGCGCCCATCGGCGCACATGCTGCGGAACAGCCCACAGCGCCCGAAGCAACCCCGGCGCCGGCTCACTTTGCAGAGCCCGTCGCCGCGGCAATCAACGAGAGCGCTGCGGTGTTTGCGGCACCCGAGCCCGCCGCGCCGGCGTTTCCCATAGCCCCGGCATCCGAGGTTGCGCCCGCGTCTACGCCGGCGCCCGAGCCTATAGACGTCAGCCCGCAAGACGACGAGTCGACCGCCCGCGTGTCCGAGGAGCCCGACTCCCCGGACACCGACAATTCCGAATCAAACGCCGAGACCGACACCGTCTCTCCCGGTGACACCGCCGAGATCGACGTTGCTGCCGTTGAGGCCAAGCTCAAAGACCCCGGCTCGACCATGAGCTTTGAGCCCCTGACCGAGGAGCGCATCGAGACCGACTCGACCTATGATGCCGGTACCACCACGCAACTCATGTGGGGCGCCCGCTCCGACGTTGGCTGTGTGCGCCCGCACAATGAGGATTCCTACCTGGTGCAGTCGCCGCTCTTTTGCGTATGCGACGGCATGGGTGGTCACGCCGCCGGCGAGGTAGCCTCTTCTATCGCTGTCGAGACTATAGCCAAGACGGCCCCACAGTCCGCCGACGCAGCACGCCTGGCCGCAGCCGTCGAGGCAGCCAACGCCGCCGTAATCGAGGCGGCCCTGAACGGCCTGGGCAAGCCCGGCATGGGCTGCACAGCCACCTGCGCCTACATCGAAAACGACACGCTCGCCATCGCCCACGTGGGCGACTCTCGCGCCTATCTGCTCCACGAGGGCACGCTCATCCGCGTGACCCGCGACCACTCCTACGTGGAGGAGCTCGTGGACGCTGGCGAGATCACGGCAGACGAGGCTCGCGTCCACCCCAACCGTTCGGTCATCACCCGTGCGCTGGGCTCGGACCCCGCCATGTATGCCGACCACTTCACTCTGCATATCGAGGAAGGCGACCGTCTGATCCTGTGCTCCGACGGCCTTTCGAGCATGATTCCCGATAGCGATATCGAGAACATCGCCACGCAGTCCTCAACCGCGCAAATCTGCGTCGACAACCTAGTGGACGCGGCGCTTGCCGCCGGCGGCCACGACAACGTAACCGTAGTAGTCGTTGACCTGGTTGACGATGGCGTTATGCGCGAGGCGCAACGCGTGCGTCGCCGCAACGTTACTATCGCCGCCATCCTGGCCCTCGTCTTTGTGCTGGCAGCTGGCATCTGGGCCTACACGGGTGTCACCGGCTCGTACTACCTGGGTACCTACCAGGGCAATGTCGCCGTCTGGCGCGGCCTGCCCGGCAAGCCACTCGGACTCAAGCTCCACTGGCTCGAAAGCGAAACCAGCATCAAGCTGTCCGACCTGCCCGAAGACACGCAAAACCGCCTCAAGGCGGGCATTCCGCAAACAAGTGTCGACGATGCGCAGGACACGATATCCAAGTACCGCCACCAGATCGACGAGGAGCAGACCCGCCAGGTGATCGACGCGCAAACGATTCGCGACAACACCAATCAGGGATCGACCTCCGAATCAGATTCCGAGAAAACCGCCGAACAGTCCGCCGAGGCCGAAGCCTCCGATAAGAATTAGAAAGGGAGTGCCGCTTATGAGTCGCCGCAACACCGAGCTGCTCTTGCTCATCGCCTCGGCGTTCCCCGTCATCCTGCTGTATGCGATGTACGTCCTCACCGCGGGCGCTGCCATCTCCTTTGAGACGCTCGCCGTACCGATCGGCCTCTTTGCCGCCTTTGCCGCGGCCCACATTGCCGTGCGCATCTTGGCGCCCGGTGCCGACCCCGCCATCCTGCCCATTGTCTTTGTGCTTTCGGGCATCGGTATCACGTTCGTGACGCGTCTCGCACCCGCTCTCGCGATCTCACAGCTCATCATCCTGTTTGTCTCGGTGGCCCTGATGGTGGGGACGCTCGCGTTGGTTAAGAACCTCGACGTGGTCATGCGCTACAAGTACACCTTTGGCATCATCGGCATCATTCTGCTGATGCTGCCCATCTTTATCGGCACCACGATCTCGGGTTCCAAGCTCTGGATTCGCATCGCGGGCTTTACCATCCAGCCCGGCGAGTTCGCCAAGGTCTTTATCGTCCTGTTCCTGGCCGGCTACCTGGCCGAGAACCGCGAGCTGCTCTCCATCTCCAACCGCAAGATTCTGGGCTTTAAGATCCCTCGCCTGCGACTGCTGCTGCCGCTGTTTGCCGTGTGGGGTGTGTGCCTGCTCGTCGTCGTCTTCGAACGCGATCTGGGCTCTGCCGTACTGTTCTACACCATCTTCTTGCTGATGCTCTACGTTGCCACGGGGCGCTTTTCGTATGTCGTTATCGGCCTTGCGCTCTTAGCCGTTGGAGCCGTGGGCGCCTACAAGTTCCTGTCTCACGTTCAGGTGCGTTTCCAGGTTTGGCTCGATCCGTTTAAGGACGCCCAGGGCCAGGGCTACCAGATCGTCCAGTCGCTCTTCTCGCTTGCCGATGGTGGTCTGGTCGGTGTTGGCATCGGCAACGGCATGGCCAACAACATCCCTGTCGTCGAGTCCGACTTTATCTTCTCGGCTATCGGCGAGGAGATGGGCCTTTTGGGCGGCGGCGCCGTGCTCATCCTGTTTATGCTCTTTGCCGTGCGTGGCCTCACCACGGCTGCCCGCGCTAAATCCGACCTCGCCGCCTTTAGTGCCACAGGCCTTACGGCCGCCATCAGCTTCCAGGCCTTCTTGATCGTTGGCGGCGTAACCCGCCTGATCCCGCTGACCGGCGTCACTCTGCCCTTTATGAGCCAGGGCGGCTCCTCTCTGCTGGCGAGCTTTATCATCGTCGCGCTCCTGCTGCGCGCCGGTGACGAGGCGACCGGACGCGAGGCCGAGCTTACCGGCACCGGCACCATGGCCGCCATCACCGATGATCAGGTCGCATCTGCCGCCGCCCCGACGGGCACGCGCTTTGCCACCTCGTCTTCCTACGGCAGCGGCAGCCATTCCATCGGCTCGCGCATGCGCCGTCGCCTGCTCGACACGCCTGAATCCGGTGTGCTCGGCCGCGTTGCGCTCGCCAACCGTCTAACCCGTGCGGTGCTCGCCTTTACGGCGCTGTTCGCCATCCTTATCGGCAACCTCACCTATGTCCAGGTCATCAAGGCCAAGGACTATCAGGACATGCCGACCAACAACCACACCATCGCCCGCTCCAAGTACATCCAGCGCGGCTCCATCATCACGTCCGACGGCGTGACGCTGGCCGAGTCGCTGCAGCAGGAGGACGGCACCTACGTACGCTCCTACCCCAACGGTAACCTGGCAGCGCACGTGGTTGGCTATGTGAGCCAGCAGTATGGCACCACCGCCATCGAGAGCGCCATGAACGACACGCTCACCGGCTCTAAGGATTACTCCAGCTGGAACAATGCCATCGCGTCGCTCGCGGGCCAGACCCAACCGGGCAACACCGCCAAGCTCACCATCGACTCGCGTATCCAGACGGCGGCCGAGCAGGCACTCAAGGGCTTTAAGGGCGCTGTAGTGGTCATCGACCCGCGTACCGGCGCGGTGCTCGCATGTGCCAGCTCGCCCACCTACGACAACACCAACATCGATGCCCTGCTGCAGACGGGCGGCGGCGAGGACGGCTCCATGTACAATCGCGCCATGGACGCGCTGTACACGCCGGGCTCAACGTTTAAGGTCGTTACGCTTTCCGCGGCACTCGAGACCGGTACCGCCAGCCTTACCAGCACCTACCAGGCGCCCGGCTCCATGGACATCGGCAACGCACCGGTCACCAACTATGCCAACGAGAGCTACGGCACCATCAGCCTGCAGCAGGCCTTTGCCGTGTCCTCCAACGTCGTCTTTGGCCAGGTGGCAAACGAAGTTGGCGCAAACACGCTCGTACAGTTTGCCAACGCCTTTGGCTACGGCCAAAAGCTCGGCCAGGACCTGACCTCCGCGGCCTCCATCATGGCCGACCCGTCGCTCATGACCGAGTGGGAGACCGCCTGGGCCGGCGCCGGCCAGCCTGTCGGCATGGACCACACGCCCGGCCCGCAGACCACCGTCATGCAAAACGCCGTGATTGCCGCCGCCATCGCTAACAGCGGCGTGGTCATGGACCCGTACTTTGTAGCCCAGGTACTCGCCCCGGACGGAACCGTGGTCAAGACCACGCAGTCCCGCTCGCTGGGTCAGGCCGTCAGCTCCGCCACGGCCGACCAGGTCAAGCAGGCCATGCTTGCCGTCGTCCAGTCCGGCACCGGCACCGATGCCCAGATCCCCGGCGTCAAGGTCGCCGGCAAGACCGGCTCGGCCGAGACCGGCGGCACCAACGTCAACTCGATGTTCGTTGGCTTTGCACCTTACGATTCACCCACGGTCGCCATCTCGGTGGCCTTGGAGGATTTCGACAAGCATGACGTCAAGGCCGCCAAGATCGCCGGTATCGTCCTGACCGCGGCGCTTGCCGCACAGGGAGCGTGATGCCCATGATCGAATCGGACACCCGAGGCGCGCCGCGGCCGAAGAGTTAGCGGCAACGCGCCACACGGCCCCAGCGGCCACATCGTAGGTACTACACACATCGTTGAGCGAATAGTTATGTTAGGAGCAGGAATGGAACAGAGGGTCCTCGGGGGAAGATACCTCCTCAAGGATAAGGTGGGAACAGGCGGCATGGCGACCGTCTACCGTGCACAGGACCAGGTCCTCGACCGCACGGTTGCCGTCAAGATCATGCTGCCGCAGTATGCTGGCGACGCAACCTTCGCCGCACGCTTTAAGCAGGAGGCCCAGGCAGCAGCCGGTCTCTCCTCCCCCTATATCGTGGGCGTCTACGATTGGGGCAAGGACGGCGACACCTATTACATCGTCATGGAGTACCTGCGCGGCACCGACCTTAAGAGCGGCATCAAGAGCCACGGCGCCCTCGACCCCAAGAAGGTCGCCCAGATCGGCTCGCAGATCAGCTCCGCGCTTTCGGTCGCCCACAAGCACGAGATCATCCACCGCGACATTAAGCCGCAGAACATCATGGTACTGCCCGACGGCAACATCAAGGTGATGGACTTTGGCATCGCGCGCGCCAAGAACAGCCACCTCACGCAAGACAACAACGTGCTGGGAACCGCCCACTACGTCAGCCCCGAGCAGACCCGCGGTCAGGACCTCGGCCCCACCTCGGATATCTACTCGCTGGGCGTCGTGATGTACGAGTGCGCCACCGGCCGCGTTCCCTTTGACGGTGACGACGCCATCTCGGTCGCACTCAAGCAAGTCAACGAGCTGCCTATTCCGCCGAGCCAGATCAACTCCGGTGTCGACGCCGACCTTGAGCGCATCATCCTCAAGTGCATGGAGAAGGACCCGGCAAACCGCTTCCAGACCGCCGACGAGCTTCGTCAGGTGCTCAACAGCTACCTGTCGGGCCGTGCCGTCAACGTCTCGGAGCCCACGCGCATCATCGGTGCCCCCGGTGAGCTGGGCGCCACCAAGACTCGCGAGCTTTCCGATCAGACGCGCGCCATGGTGCGTCCCGTCTCGGGCGTGAGCGGCCAGAATACCGCCCGTAGCTCGGTTTCGGGCTCCACCGGCTCCTACGAGGTCGAAAAGCCCAAATCCAACAAGAACAAGATCATCGCCGCCGTGGTGGCAGCCGTTGCCGTCATCGGCATCGTGGTGGCCTTTGCCACAGGACTCTTTGGCGGCGAGCAGGTCACCGTGCCCGATGTGCTGGGCAAGGACCAGCAGACTGCCGTCGAGCTGATCAAGGAAGCCGGCCTCGAGGTCGGCACCATCGACCAAAGCTACAACGACGATGTCGACGAGGGCAAGGTCGCCGAGCAGACGCCCAACGGCAACACCAAGAAGGCCAAGGGCACCAAGGTGAACCTGGTAATCTCCAAGGGTCCCAAGCCCTCCGAGAAGGTTGAGGTTCCCCGGCTTGTCGGCCTGACCAAGGACCAGGCCGAGGCCGCGCTGGCAAGCGTTGGCCTGAAGGGCAACGCCTCCGAGGAGGCCAACGAGGCCGATGAGGGCCAGGTCTTTGAGCAGGTCACCGAAGCCGGTAAGGAAGTCGCGAAGGGCACGACCATCTCGTACAAGGTCTCGAGCGGCCCGGATACCACGTCCGTCCCCGATCTGACCGACATGACCGAGGCCCAGGCGCGCAACGCCCTCGATATGGCAGGCTTTGGCGTCGACGTTAGCTACCAGGAGAACGACTCGGTTACCGAGGGCACCGTGATCAGCTGGAACCCCAGTGGCAAGCAGAAGCCCGGCGCCACGATTACCGTCGTCATTGCCAAGAAGTCCGGCAAGGCCAGTGTTCCGGGCAACCTGTACGGCAAGAGCATCTCCGCCGCCGTCACCGCGCTCAACAACGCCGGTTTCTATAACATCGGCTTCTGTGACCAGAACGGCAATCCCGTAAGCGGTAACGAGGATGCCACCGTTACGGGCGTCTCCCCCACTGGCAAGCAGTCCACCGACAGCACGATTACGCTGACGGTCGCACTTTCTGGCTCGGGTTCGGGCTCTGGCTCGGGCACGGGTGACGATTCCGGTACGACCAACTAGTCGCCACCCCACCGCTCATCACGGCTCTCGCCGCAAACATATTCGCTCACAGGCGCCCGCTTGCTCCCCCAGCAAGCGGGCGCTTCGTTTTTGACATGGCATTGAACCAGAAGAACCCGGCACCGTAGCGGTACCGGGCTCGATATTCCTCTGGTGCCCCCGGGCGGATTCGAAAACTCCCCCGCGGGGAAATGAGTGACGCGGGTGTCGACGGCTCGAATCCTGCCCTTAGACCAGAAGAGCCCGGCACCGTAGCGGTACCGGGCTCGATATTTCTCTGGTGCCCCCGGGCGGATTCGAACCGTCGACACCCGCTTTAGGAGAGCGGTGCTCTATCCCCTGAGCTACGGAGGCATGTTGTACTAGTGTAGCAGATTTACTGCATCGCAATACGTCGCATGACTAGACTTCGAAGTTGCGGTGGAATAGTTCCTGTCTGAAGCATCTAAAGCCGTATTTAGGAACTATTTCACCGCAACTTATGAGGAGCTAGTTACCTTTGTGGAAGAGGTTTTTGATAGCGGAGGGGATGCTCTTGGCGCCCTTGGCCGTCACATCGATAAAGTCGGGCGAACGCACAAGCTTATCCTCGTCGACGTACTTGCGGACAGCACGAAGCGTCTCTTTGTCGTCGCGCGTCGAAAACGTAAAGTGACCGTTGTCCTTGGTGAAGATGGCAAAACGCGTGATCTTCTTGGTGCCGCGTAAAACCTCGGCGGCAATATAGTCGACCTCATCCCACGGGATTTGAATATAATCCTCGGGATTGCGCTCGTTGTAATACTCGAACGCCTTATTGCCCACCATCACGTTGCCGTGGCTGGTAAGCCCCATCAGGCAGGTTGCCGGCGTTGCCAGATCGACCGTGCTGTTCTGAGATTGCGCCATGCGCGCCTCGCCCTCCAAATAAAACAATCGGACCGCATCCAGTGTACCCACCGGGTGCGGTCCGTTTCAATGGCTCAAAAGCCCTTGCCTAGCAATTCTCGGTCTTAAGCCGAAACGTGCTTACATGAAGCCGCAGACGCGACCGATGATGCCGATGGCGAAGAGAGCCAGGATGATGACGATCGGGCTGACCTTCTTCTTGAGGAGCTTGCAGACCAGCAGGGTCAGGCACACGGCGGCAAGGCCGGGGATGAGCTGATCGAGGTTGGCCTGAAGCGTGGTGACCTTCACCTGATCAAGGGCGTTAGCACCGATGGAGTTATACATCGTCAGTGCTTCCTTGACACCCTCAGAACCGGAGGGCAGGTTAGCCCAGTCGATAAAGGCGCCAGCAGACTGCGTGACCTTGGAGACGACCGGGGTGAAGGAGATGGACACCCAGCGCTCGACCAGGGCGCCGATGATGAACATACCCAGGATGGAAGCACCCTCGGTGACCTTGCCCATCAGACCGCCGGAGAGGTCCTTGGCGATGGAGGAGCCGACCTTGTAGCCAAACTCCTGCGTGTACCACAGGAAGGCGTAACGGATGATGTTCCACGCGAAGAAGAACAGCAGCGGACCGGCGATGCTGCCGGACAGGGCCAGGGAAGCGCCCAGAGCACCCAGAATCGGGCGAAGGGTGAACCAGAAGGCGGGGTCGCCGACACCGGCGAGCGGGCCCATCATACCGACCTTGACGCCCTGAATGGCGACGTCGTCAATCGGGGCACCGTTGGCGCGCTCCTCCTCGAGAGCGAGGGTAACGCCAATGACGGGGGCGGAAACATAGGGGTGGGTGTTATAGAACTCCAGGTGGCGCTTAAGAGCGGCAATCTGGTCATCCTTGCTGGTGTAGAGCTTCTTGATCGCAGGGATCATTGCGAAGCACCAGCCGCCGTTCTGCATACGCTCGTAGTTCCACGAGCCCTGAAGGAACTGATGACGGAAGCAAACCTTCTTGCGGTCAGCCTTGGTGAGCTGAATCTTGTTCTCTGCCATATGTATCACTCCCCTCCTACTCGTAATCGTTCAGAATGTCGCCGAGCGGGTCGCCGGAGCCACCGCCCATGCCGCCACCCTGCTTGGCCAGATCCTTAAGGCCAAGGTAGATGAGGGCAAGGGAGATGCCGATGAGGCCAAGGGCGATCAGCGTGAGCTGAGGGATGGCAGCAAGGACAAAGCCGAGGATGAAGAACGGCCAGGTCTCCTTGGTGGCCATCATGTTGATGACCATGGCGTAACCGACGGAAGCGACCATGCCGCCGCCGACAGCCATGCCGCCGGACAGCCAGTCGGGCATAGCGTTAAGCGCGTTGGTAACGGCCTCGGCCGGGATGATGCACAGAAGTACTGCCGGGATGGCGATACGAAGGCCCTGCATGAGGATGGCAGCGTACTGCCAGCGCTCGATGCCGGAGAAGTCGCCCTTCTCGGCGCAACCGTCCATGGCGTGAGCGATAGCGGTAGCAATGGTACGGCAGATCATGGTCAGGAACAGACCAGCGACCGACAGCGGGACGGCGACGGCGATGGCCGCGGTAACGGCCTTGGCCGAATCAGTGGCGCCGCCGTTGAGGGCGAGCACCATGATGATCGAAGAAGCGACCGAGGCCAGAGCGGCGTCAGGCGCGACGGCGGCGCCGACGTTAGCCCAGCCAAGGGCCATCATCTGGAGCGAACCGCCCAGGAGGATGCCCTCCTGAAGGTGACCGGTTACGAGACCGATAAGCGTGCATGCCACGAGCGGCTGATGGAACTGGAACTCATCCAGAATGCCTTCCATACCGGCAAGCAACGCGACAATCGCAACAAGCAGAATAGTGATTGCAGACATGTATCGGACCCTCCTTTACTATGCTTGAGCGGCCAGTTCGGCCTTAGCTTTCTTCAACATGGCGTCGAGATCCTCGGAAGCATCCGAAGGAACCTTGCGGACCTCGAACTTGACGCCCTTGGCCTTGAGGGCCTCGAGGGTCTTAACGTCGTCATCGCCCATAGCGACGGCGTTGGTGACGACGACCTTGCCCTTGGAGTGAGCCATGGAACCGATGTTGACTTCCTTGATGTCGACGCCGGCCTCGATGGCCTTGAGCAGATCCTGCGGGTTCTCGAAGAGCAGCATGGCCTTGGTGTCACCAAAACGCGTGTCCTTGACGACCTCGGCCATCTTCTTGATGGGCACGACGTTGGCATGGACTCCCGGAGGGGCAGCCTGCTCGATCATCGTCTTGCGAAGCTCGTCGTGAGCAACGCCGTCGGAAACCACGATGATGCGGTTGGGGTTAATCTGCTTGGTCCACGTGGTGGCCACCTGACCATGCAGCAGACGGGTGTCGATACGGACGTGGGCGATCTTGATGTGCCCGTCGCCGATGACCGTTCCCGGAGGGATGGCGCCTGCAGGAGCAGCGGCGGCCGTAGCCGGCTTCTTCTCCTCGGGCTCCAGAGACTCGGGCTTGACGCGCACGCCAGCCTTAGCCTCAGTCACGAGATGTTTTGCGATCGCATGTGCAGTGTTCTTTGCGTCAAAGCGCTGCGAATATGCCTCGATGAGCATAGGCAGGTTGACACCGGTGACGATAGCCCAGGAATCGTGGCCCTCGATGAGCCCGCTGATCTGGTTGAACGGCGTGCCGCCCCACAGATCAACGAGGAAGAGCACCTGCTCCTGGTCCTCGAAGGAAGCGACTGCTTCCTCGACCTTGGCACGGAAGTCGTCGGGGCCCATGCTCGGCTCGAGCGAGACCACGGCAACAGACGGCTGATCGCCAAAGACCATCGAGCCCGTCTGCTTGATTCCAGCTGCCAAGTCCCCGTGGCTAGCAAGAACAATACTTACCATCACATAACCTCCTTTTTGTCTACGTATTTCCTACACGACATGAAAGGAGTATACCTGTTTGGATTGTGGAATTATAGCTAAATCCGCAAAAGGTTGGATTATTTGTTTAAACGTCTAGGTTTGTTACAAGTTGATTACGTTACTGCTTTTTGACTCATTACACGACAAGGCGTCGCTCATCAAGCTATGTATTTTATAGATACAAGCAAGCTGTTCATTAATATCGATATTAAGCAAGTGCGAATGTGCTCGTACTGTCACTATTTTGTTTAAACAGACATGGCTTGACTATTTGCACGACTTATGCTCAACAAAACTACTCAAAAAAGTTGCGGTGAAATAGTTCTTGTTTAAGAGCCAGAAGGGGGTGCGGACAGAAAGTTGGACCGCGGGGCGGTCCGGACTGGAGGTTCGCATGTACAGCAGGGAGAAGGTCGAGCTCTTCCTCCTGGCGACGGAGGACGGCATGGGGCCCACCGCCG
>CABUTO010000031.1 GCA_902494535.1 uncultured Collinsella sp. | reverse complement strand
CGGGGGCGGGGCGGGCGCCTGCCGCCATATATGAACTTTATCGCGAGTTCCGCACGAACAGGAGGCCACTTAATGTGGCTTCCGTCGTGAGCAGGACTGTCCGAGCAGGAAAGTTCATATATGGCGGCAGGCGCCCGCCCCGCCCCCGAGGAGCATCTCTCATGCAAAAACTTTTGTTGGGTAAAGTCCGAGGTCAGTGGCGTTTTATACCGAGAAATTCAAAAAAAGTTGAAAATTCATTACATATTTGCGTTGACTTTAGGCAACTAAAGTTTCATACTCCTTTTCATCCACTGGGGGATGTGAACACGCACGGATCGTTCACATCATGATTGAAGAGGATTTCTCAGACATGTTCACGCATCAGCTAGACATTATCAGCGTAGTAATTATCTGATGCGGGTTAGCACATACAGCTAGCCCGTACGATAACGGGCGGCTGATGAAGATGAGGGCCGTCGAGCGCAACCGACGGCCCTCATTTTTTATGTCTGAGTAGTTCTTTTTAGAGGAGGAAATGTAATGAACGGAGTTTTGCTCATGGTTGTGGCCGCGGCGGTGCTCGCCTGCGGCTATCTGGGCTATGGCCGATGGCTGGCCAACAAGTGGGGCGTTGACAAAGAGGCCCTCACGCCGGCCAAGCGCATGAAGGACGGCAACAGCTTCTCGCCCGTCTCCGCCTTCACCGCGTTCTCGCACCAGTTCAGCTCGATCTGCGGTGCTGGCCCTGTTACGGGTACGATCGTTGCCATGGCCTTTGGCTGGCTGCCCGTTGTGCTCTGGGTCCTCGTCGGCGGCATCTTCTTTGGCGCCGTCCACGACTTTGGTGCCCTGTACGCTTCGATGAAGAACAACGGCAAGTCGCTCGCTCAGCTCATCGAGAAGTACATCGGCAAGACTGGCCGTCGTCTGTTCCTGCTGTTCTGCTGGCTGTTCTGCATCATCGTCATCGCCGCTTTCACCGATATGGTCTGCAAGACGTTCATGTTCACCCCGGCCGTTGACGCTTCTGGTGCTGCTACCGGTGCCATCGACTTCACCAAGTCCTATGCCGCCGGCTGCGCTGGTACCATCTCCATACTGTTCACCTTCGTCGCTATCGCCTTTGGTTGGGCCCAGAAGAGGTTCAACCTCACCGGCGCTGCCGAGTTCGTCACCGGCGTGGTCCTCATGGTTCTCATGTTCGCCGTCGGTATGCAGTTCCCGGTGTACCTGGATAAGTTCCAGTGGTTCGCCGTCGTCATGGTCTACCTGGTCTTCGCTGGCGCTATGCCCATCCAGACGCTCAAGACTCCGCGTGACTACCTCACTTCCATCATGATGATCGTCATGATCGTCTGCGCTGTCCTCGGCATCGTCGTCCTGGGCGTTAACGGTCAGGCCACTATCACCGCTCCGGTCTTCACCGGCTTCTCCACTGCCTCCGGCATGATGTTCCCGGTCCTGTTCGTCTCTGTCGCTTGCGGTGCTCTCTCCGGTTTCCACAGCCTCGTTTCTTCCGGCACCTCTTCTAAACAGGTCGAGAAGGAGCAGGACGCCGTCAAGGTCGGTTACGGCGCCATGATTGTCGAGTCCTTCGTCGGCATCCTTGCCATCATCGTCGCCGGCATCATGTTCTCCGATATGAACACCGCCGGTACTGGCGCCCTCAACGCCGGTGTCGCTTCCACCCCGTTCCAGATCTTCGCCGCTGGCATCTCCCGCGGTATGCAGGCCTTCGGTGTTGACGGCACGCTCGCTACCGTCTTCATGACCATGAACGTCTCCGCTCTGGCCCTGACCTCGCTCGACGCCGTCGCCCGCATCGCCCGCACTTCGTTCTCTGAGTTCTTTGCCCAGACCAACGACGCCCTGGCCATCGAGTCCAAGGCCGGCTACATGAAGGTCCTCGGCAACCCCTGGTTCGCCACGGTTGTCACCCTGCTTCCTGGTCTCGCCCTCGCTTTTGGTGGCTATGCCAACATCTGGCCGCTCTTTGGTGCTTCCAACCAGCTGCTCGGCGGTATGACCATGATCACCCTCGCCGTGTTCTGCAAGTGCACCGGCCGCAAGGGTTGGATGCTCTACGTGCCCGTCGTCTTCCTGCTCTGCTGCACCTTTACCTCGCTGGTCCAGAGCGCCATGGGCTGCATGACCGCCGTCCAGGCCTACGGCTTCTTCGGCACCATCCCGGCTACCGCCACTACGGCTGCCGTCTCCGTCGCCGCCACCAAGGGCCTGCAGCTCGTCTTCGCCGTCCTGCTGATGGTCCTGGGCCTCATCGTTGCCGTCAACTGCCTCAAGGAGTTCTTCGGCAAGGAGGCCGGCTCCATGCCCGACGAGGAGCCCGAGTGGTCCGAGATGGGCAAGGCCGAGTATGGTCGCGCTGCTGCCGCCGAGGCTCCTGCTGACGCTGAGGCCGCCAAGGCTTAGTCGATCGGACGGATTGAATCCTCCATCTCTATGACTCGGAAAGACCGGGTCCGCAGAACGCGGGCCCGGCTTTTTTTGTAAAGACGGGTGATGCCGGGGTGTTCTCGCAGATGTTTTGCGTGGATGGCGGCGCGCGTTGTACCATATGGACGTATATGTGTGCATATGAAAGGGGCCCCGTGGCCAAGACGGTATATTCCGATAACCAACAAAATGTCGATGCTCTGGCTGAGCGTCTGGGCGGACAAACGTCGCTTTCTGCCGAGCGGGCCAAGCTGGTTGCCTACGACCTGCTCTGCCGCAAGGCACTCAAGATCAAGTCGAGCGCGCTGGCGCAAATCTTCCGCTCCGTGGATAAGGAGTGCGACACCAAGGCGATGCGCGACGAGCTTATCGCGGCAAAGATTGTGACCAAGATCGAGGGTAGCGGCATTAACGGCCGGCCGGCGTTCTATACCATCAATGCCGAGATTCATGATGCCCAGGAGCAGCCTGTCGAGGATTCCGTTGAGGCGCCTGCTGCGGAAGAAGTTGCCCCGCGTGAGCATATCGATACTGACGAGCTGCTCGATGAGCATGTTGTGCGTGCCTTTACCGCCAAGGCGGGTCGAGGCGGTTTTGGCGGAGGCGGAAAGCGTGATGCTCAGCGCCGCGCCCAACAGGAACGCTTCCGTCGTGCTGTGGCTCAAAAGGATGGGGCCGTTACCGAGGTTGTTGAGAACGAGCCTGTCGCTGAGCCGCAGGAGCCTGTGAAAGAGCAAAAGTCCGCTGAGCCTCAGGAGCCCAAGCGTCGTCGCGGTGCGCATTTTAAGGCCGAGCAGCAGGATGTTGTGCGCGATGCCGAAGAGGCTGCCGAGGTTGCGGACGATTCCGAGAAGCCGGCCAAGAAGGCCTCAGACTCGTGCCGTCCCGGTCGCGGCTTTGCATGTCGCGCGTATCCCGCAAAGCGTCAGGAGAAGGTCAGTCAGGTTCCGGAGGTGCGGGCCGAGAAGGCCGTGAAGCCTGCCGAGTCGGAAGTTCGTGAACAGAAGCCTGTTGATGAGCAGACTGCGTCCGATACGGAGACTCAGGGCCAGCAGCCTGCGGTTGAACAGACGGGGGAGGGTACTTCGAGCAAGCCTCGCCGCCGCCGTCATCGTGGCGGTCGCGGCTCTAACGCTCAGGATGCCGCCGAGAATGTAGCGCCGCGCGACGAAGATGCGAAGGTGGATGCTCCAATGGAGCAGCCCAAGCGTCAGCCGGCGAAGGAGGGCAAGCCCGAACGTTCGCAGAAGCAGACGTCTACTTCGAAACGTGAGCGCAGTGTCCAAGGCGATTCTAAGCGCAAGTCTCAGAAGAAGCCCGATTCTGCTGCAGCAGATACGGCTGCCCAGCAGACTGAGTCGACTACCCATGGCGAGGTTTCGGCGTTTGCCCTAGCCCGTGTTCTGGGCAGGCAGCTGCTCAAGGTCGTCCCCACGCCCACGGCGCTCTCCAAAATTAAGGAACAGCAGACCCAGATCGTTAAGGTCGAGGGCAAGGACGGCAAGAAAGCTCCACAGCGCGCTCAGCACAACGAGATGTCCAATCGCAAGATTGCCGAGGAAATCGCGATTATCCAGGCTTGGATCGAGCAGAATCGCGGCACCGACACGCCGGTCGCTTCGCGTCGCCAGCGCGCCTACCAGATTTTTAACGATGAGAAGGCCTTTGACGGCAAACACGGCGAGCGCCTGATTCGGCGTATGACCGAAAAGGGCATCAGCATGCAGGCGATCAAGGTCGCCCCCAACCGTCCGGTGCACTTTACGGGCTTCTTTGCGCTGGGCGCCGACAAGCCGTTCATTATGGTCGAGAACCTGGATACCTACGACGAAATTGTCAAGCTCCTGCGCGGCCGCAAGCACGCCAAGCTCTTTGGCACCAAGGTGGGTGGCGTAATCTTTGGCGGCGGCTGCAAGGCGAGTGTCTCGCACGCACTGGATGATTACCTGGCCGAGATCGGCTATCGCTTTACCTATATCTACTACGTGGGCGACATCGATCGCGAGGGTGCGCGCATCGTCGAGCAGGCCCGCAACGCCAATGTCGTTGAGATTCGCCTGCATGCCGGCATGTATCGCGCCATGCTTGCCGAGCATAAGCGTCGCGTGAAGGCCGGCGGCGCGTGCGAGCCCGCGGCTGCCAACCAGGGCGTGCCGCAGAACCTGGCGGCGACGATCAAGGATCTGCCCATGGTTACGCGCGTGCAGTTCCGCAACGTGCTGCGTGAGGGCGGACGAATTCCGCAGGAGATTCTGATGACCGCCGACTATCGGGATGGCGACTCGGGAAGCTTCGACCGCATGCTGAACAATTAAATTCCGCCGGCCCCGGGAGAGCGGGGACACCGGCTTAGGTTTCCTGCTCTACAGTCCTGCGCAAGACGAAGGCCACATTAAGTGGCCTTCTTTGCGTGCGGAACTCGCGATAAACCTAAGCCGGTGTCCCCGCTCTCCCGGGGCTTGTGGTTACTTGGTTGTTGCATGCGGCTCGCTTTTCGGAACTGGGCTGATTTTATCTAGATGTAAGGCGCCCTTGGTCCTAATGGGCCTGGGGCGCCTGTCTTTTGAAGGTAGATTTTCCCGTGCTGGACGAGAAGTTGTGTTGCCTTGCGGGCTCGAATCCCTCCGCTTGCCCACAAGAAAGCGCCCTGGGCCGTTATGGGCTCAGGGCGCTCAGTTACCTTGGCTGGGACGGAGGGATTCGAACCCCCAACAGCCGGCACCAAAAACCGGAGTTCTACCGTTGAACTACGTCCCAGTATGGGTGTTGCACAAAAGCAACTCGTCTAGTTTACCTAATCTGCGAGGGCATCGCAAACGCCATCGAGCAGGCGTACCGCGAGCGTCTGGGCGTCGCTGGCGGTGAAGGTGCCGTTGTAGCGCGTCATGCCCGTGAGCTCAATGCGGATGCGTGCCGGCTTTTGCTGCGCGGCAACATTGGCGGTGCGGATGCGCTGGGCCAGGTTGTGGCACTCGGCGAGGGCAATCGTGGCGCGCGGAGCGGCGTCGGCGGGTAGCTCGTCGCTTGCGATCTCGAGTACCAGGTCGACATCGGTCGGGACCTCGGAGTCGCAAAGCATCATACCGCTGTTGTCGGTCGTCGCCGTGGCGATGTTCCACATGCGCGATGCTACGCTGCGCGCGATGGGGTCCTCGCCAATGACGGCAATCTGGAAACGCTCGAGTACGTTGGCCGCGCGGGCAAAGCCGATGCGCGATTCGGCCTCGGTCACCGAAGGTTTACCCTCCCACACGTGGTGCAGGCGGTTGATATAGGCGTAGGTATCCTGGAAAGCCATACCGTCGGCAAACAGACCGACGTTTTCCTGGAACTGCTGAAGGGCCGCCTCGGTGTGAGGGCCAAAGTAGCCATCGTCCTCGCCGCAGGCAAAGCCCAAAACGTTGAGCGCCTTCTGTAGGGCCTGCACGTCGGCGCCATGGAAATTGGGCATACGCAGGTAGAGGGTGCGGTCGCCCAGCTTATACGAGGCGTCGACCAGGGCGCTCCAGCAGGGGATGTCAACGGCGTGACCGGCGGCAAGACCGCTGTCGAGCCTAAAGGTGCTAACGGCCTGCTCGGTGGTAGCACCAAAGTGCTTGTCGGCGACCTCGGTGGCATCAATCGTGTAGCCGAGCTGCAGGAGACGAGACTGCACGTCCTCGACGGCTGCTCCCTGCATGCCCGTTGTAATAGGTTCCATGAACGAACCCCTTTCGGCGTATCATTCGTACTATTTGAGCGCCTGTCGGATAGACGACGCAAAGGGATGCATAAACATACATTCAACAGTGTAGCAACTTGTACCCAAATGCGCTGCCGACAGGTTTTGCAACCCCCGCTAGTTGAGTCGCTCCACAAAGAAATCTGCCATGGAGAGGAACAGTTCGCGTGCATGCGGGTCGAGCGAAACGTCCTCGATGGCGGCCTTGGCTTTGGCGGTCAGGTCCAGCGCGTAGGTGTGGGCGTAATCGATAGAGCCGGTCTCCTGGAAGATTTCCACGGCGCGCGCGAGCTGCGCGGGGTCCTCGGTGCCCGAGGAGAGGATCGCTTCAATCTCATCGTGATAGCGCTCGTCTGACAGAGCGTGCACGGCAACGAGCGTGCGCTTACCCTCGGTGATGTCGGTACGGAAGTCCTTGTTGGCGGCCTCCTTGGTACCGATCAAGTTGAGCAGATCATCTTGAATTTGGAAGGCAAGGCCGGTGTGCAGGCCAAAGGCGCGCAATGCCTCGACCTGCTGTTCGCTGCCTCCGCCAATGATGGCTCCGGTGGCAAGCGGCGTGGCTCCGCTGTAATACGCGGTCTTGTGCGTTGCCATGTCCAGGTAATCGTCGACCGAGATGTCAAAACGCCCGTCACGGACCCAGCCCAAGTCGAGCGCCTGACCCTCGATGGTGCGGACGATCATCTCGGTGAGCTCGTGGAGTACGCGCAGCTTTACGTCTGCCTCAAGCGTGGGATCGTCGAGAACCGTCTTGGTGACCATGGTAAGTGCCAGGTCGCCGCAGTTGATAGCAAGCCCCGTGCCCTCGGTGAGGTGCATGCAGGGCTTGCCGCGGCGCAGCTGGCCGTTGTCGGCGATGTCGTCATGGATGAGCGCACCCGACTGAAAGTGCTCGATAGCCGCCGCTGCGCTGCGGGCGCTCTCAAAGCTGCCACCCACTGCGGTTGCGGCGAGCATACAGATAAGCGGGCGGTGGCGCTTGCCGGCGTTGGCGGTAAATGCCGAAAGCGGGGTATACAGGTAGCGCTCGATATCGGCAGAGGTCGCCTGTCCGTCAAAGAATGTGGCCAGATAGTCGTTGATCTGGTCAAAGTGCTGGGCTAAAAAGCTGGTAAACGGACTGGACACAGGTTCTCGCATTCTTTCTTAGGTCGCATCGTTGCATTATGCAGACAACATATTGCCACATTAGGGCGTCGAGCGCGGCGGTTGAAGACGATTGAGTCTTGCGGCCGCAAACGCGGCAAGGGGCTCGGCTAGATAAGCCCAAAGTGTTCGAGTGCCGTGACGACGCCGTCGTGATCGATAGAATCGGTCACATAGTCCGCCTTCTCCTTAAGGAAGTCCGGCGCGTTGCCCATAGCGATGCCAACATCGACTGCCTCCATGAGGGCGATGTCGTTGCTCGCGTCGCCAATGCCGTACACGGTGCCGTGATCTGGCCCCAGGGCGTCAAGCACGGCACTGATTCCGGCCCGTTTGGTGCACTCACGAGGCGAGATTTCTGTGACCTCGAGCTCGAGCTCGTTGAAACAGAGCAGAGGTCCAAGCTCTTCATCTTGGGCGATGCGGTTGGCAAGTGGTGTGGACATAAGAATTTTATAGGCGTTGTAGTGCTCAAGTTGCGTGACGGCGTCGCCCACGGTGCGTGCGTATCCGTACGTCTCGGGGGCATCTGCACTCATGCGCACCACGCGATCGATGCCCTCAAAGCGAATGACCTCACCCGATTGCTCGAGATAGGGGGCGAGGCGCTGTAGCAGACCAGGGTTTATGGCTGCATTTCGCACAATGCGCCCCCCGAGTTCGGCGTAACCGCCCGCGAGACACACGACGCCCGTCCACGGCAGCTCGAGCAGCTTGGGATGGATGCAGCTGAGGGTGCGCCCCGTGCAGATAAAGGCCTTGTTGCCGTTGGCGACAAATGTGCGAATTGCCTGCGAAACCGCCTCGTTGGGATAGGGGGACAGATCGCGCTCGTCTTCGGGAAGCTCCTGGGCAAGTCTGGGATCTTGCCAGGCGAGCGTACCGTCGATGTCGAAGAAGCAGATATCGCCGTGCTTGTGGGTTGGGCCGGCGGCAGAGGAGGCCGAGGTGGTGGGCGCAAATTCCGGCTCGAGGCCCATGATCTGGTCAAAATGCTCTTTAACGCGGGGAACGGAGATGCCGATGATCACTTGGGCGGTCTTGCCCGTAATGATGAGGCCCTTGGCGCCCGCCGCGACAAACGACGCGTTATCTGCAACGATGGAAGGGTCTGCGACCTCGACGCGCAGGCGCGTGGCGCAGTTGATTGCGCCCACAATATTGCCAACGCCACCTAAAAGCTGAATTACCCGCTCAGCGAGGGCGTGATCTTGATCGGATCGACTATTGACCTCGTCATTGGGAGATTGCTCTTTGGCAAAGCCGCTTCCCGTTAAAGGATCGATTGCCGCGCGATTGGCGACATGATCCTCGCGGCCCGGCGTCTTAAGGTCATAGATCAAGATGAGTGCTCGAAAACTAACAAAAAAGATGAGGCTAAAGGCAAGGCCGATACCGAGCGCCAAAAGATAGGCACCGGCATGCGTGCGCATGAGCGGAATAAAGTTGAAGGCTGCCATCTCCATGAGGCCGCCCGAGAAGATGCCGACGATGCCAAAGAGATTCATGGTTGTGGCAAGGCAAGACGATAAGACGGCGTAGAGAAAAAAGAGCCCGGGGTGGGTGAACATAAAGAGAAACTCGAGTGGCTCGGTAACGCCGCAAACCACCGAGGCGATGATGGCGGGAACAAGGATGACCCTGAGGCCGGCGCGGCGTTCTGGTTTTGCGGTGGAGTAGAACGCGGCTGCGATGGCGGGAAGGCCAAAGAGCTTGACCCAGCCGGTGGCGGTAAAACCGGCCCACGGCGCAAGTTCATTAAGGGGGCGCGTGCTATGGGAGAGGATGGGGAGCAAGCTGCTCCACGTGGCGTAGATGCCGTCGTTAATGACCAGGTTGTCGTAGTAGATCGGCATGTAGAGCAGGTGGTGCAGCCCCATGGGCTCGAGCGCTCGCTCCAAAAACACAAAGATGCCCACGCCAAAGGGGCCGACGCTCGTAAGTGCATGGCGCAGCGTTTCGGTCATTGCGTATACGGAGGGCACGATGGCGGCCGAGATAGCGGCAAGGGCAAACACGGCAAAAAAGCTGATGAGGTAGACCAGCGAGGAGCCCGAGAAGGTGCCGAGCCAATCGGGAACCTTGGCATCGTAGAAGCGGTCATGGATGGCGACGACGGTTGCCGATACCACCAGCGGGCCGATAATGCCGGTGTCGAGCGTCTTGATGCCGTCGATGACGGTGATACCGTTGGCGGGGGTCAAAGATGACGGGTACTTAAGCCCAAGGTTGTCTCCGCTCAGCTTAATGATCTCGCTCAAAAAGAAGCAGTAGGCAAAATAGGCGACGAGTGCCTCGAGGCAGCAACGAGCCGGCTGCTTTCGGGCAAGGCCGATGGGCAGCGCTACGGCAAACAGGAGCGGAAGGCGTTTAAAGACCGTCCACGAGCCGCGCTGGATGATAGCCCAGAAAACGTACCAAGGGGTTCCGTATACGGCGAGGTCGCCGACGATGTCCGCGGTTGTTGCGAGAGCGGAGATGCCGACCATAAGGCCCGATATGGAAAACAGCATGGCGGGCGCGAACATTGCCCCGCCAAAACGTTGGATTTTCTGCAGCATGTTCTGCCTCCCGAATATCGAGGTGCGTTGCGCGTGGTGAAACGTTTAAACAATGGATTCATTGTAGAGGACTGGACGATTGCCGTGCCGGCAGTTTTGAGCGAAACCGATTTGGGCACGACAGGAGCCGCCAACGGTTAAATATTGTCGCTTTACCGATAATCGGTTTAAACAACTTTAAGAAATGCTATCGTGCCTAGCCAGCAAGAAGATACAGAGGTGAAACAATGCCAAAAGCGATTTACGAAGGAATCTACCGCGAGATCCGTTCGCGCATCATTAACGGGACCTATGCGTTTCAGGAGATGCTGCCAACCGAAGCCGAGCTGACCGCGGAATTTGGCTGCACGCGCAATACCGTCCGCCGCGCTTTGAGCATGCTGGCAGACGAGATGTTTGTGCAGCCCATACACGGCAAGGGCGTGCGCGTTATTTGGCTCAAGGGCGAAACCGACATGCTGGGCGCGCTCGAGGAAGTCGAGTCGTTTGGCGAATTTGCAAAGCGCAACAATGCCGTCGCATCGACCGAGGTCAAGTCTTTTGAACATTTGATTTGCACTGAGCAACTCTCTCGTCGCCTGGGCTTTAAGGTGGGCGAGGAGTTGATTCGCGTGGTGCGTGTCCGAAGCCTTAACGGCAATGCACGCCAAGTAGACCATGGTTACTTTTTGGAGTCGATCGCCAAGGGCCTGACGCCCGAGATCGCCGCAAAATCAATTTACGACTATCTGGAGCACAAACGCGGCGTCAAGGTGATGGCGAGCCGTCGTACGGTGAGTGTCGAGCTCGCCAACGATGAGGACTGCAGCTACTTGGACCTTGGCAAGTACAATTGCGTCGCCGTTATGGAGAGCCAGTCGTACACCTCGGACGGCATCTTGTTCGAGGTCACGCATGCCCGCACGCATCCCGAGATCTTCCACTACCGCGTCAACTCCAAGCGATAGCCGGCTAGCTCGCAGCCTGACGAGACTCATGCCATCAAAGCGAAAACGCCCGGTCAAACCGACGATACATCGGCTTGACCGGGCGTTTTCTCTGCATTAGATAACAAATAATTGTTTATACAAAACTTGTCAAGTATCAAGTTGAAATTACCGTTCACCGAAGTTTTTCTACCGCTCTAGTAATACTTGTTCAAACAACTAGCCAAATAGCGTATTGTACAAATCAGCAAAAGGGGCAAAGTCCCCGAGCCAATCTCCGAAGGCGGCGGCAAAGGGTGCCGCCACGGTGTGAAAGGGTGGATTGTAATGAAGAACGAAATGAGCAGAAGGCAGTTCCTGGGCTTTGCTGGTTCCGCGGCTGCGGTTCTTGGTCTGGGTCTCGTGGGCTGCGGTGGCTCCGCCGGCTCCGGCTCCTCTGCTTCTGGTGACGCTGCCGAGGTCTACTTCCTCCAATTCAAGCCCGAGGTCGACAAGGAGTGGAAGGAGATCGCCAAGGCGTACAAGAAGGAGAAGGGCGTCGAGGTCAAGATCGTGACCGCCGCCTCCAACACCTACGAGGAGAAGCTCAAGTCCGAGATGTCCAAGAGCTCCGCTCCGACCCTGTTCCAGGTCAATGGCCCCACCGGTCTTAAGAACTGGAAGGATTACTGCGCCGACCTGTCCGATACCAAGCTCCGCGGTGAGCTCATTGATGACTCCCTGGCTCTGCAGTCCGACGGCAAGGATGTGTGCATCGACTGGGTTCAGGAGAGCTTCGGCATTATTTACAACAAGCAGCTGCTCGAGAAGGCTGGCTACAAGGCCGAGGACATCAACTCCTTCGACAAGCTGAAGGCTTGTGCCGACGACATCCAGGCCCGCAAGGACGAGCTTGGTGTCGAGGGTGCCTTCACTTCCGCCGGCATGGACGACTCCTCCAGCTGGCGCTACACCACACACCTTGCCAACATGCCGCTCTACTACGAGTTTGAGAAGGAGCACAACCAGGAGGACGACGAGATCAAGGGTGAGTTCCTCGACAACTACAAGCAGATCTTCGACCTGTACATCACCGACTCCACCTGCGATCCTTCGCAGCTTGCTTCCAAGACCGGCGACGACGCCACCAACGAGTTCGCAACCGGCAAGGCCGTCTTCTACCAGAACGGCTCTTGGGCCTACTCTGACCTCGTCAAGGCCGGCATGACCGACGATCAGATTGGCATGATGCCCATCTACATCGGTGTTGACGGCGAGGAGAACCAGGGCCTGTGCTCCGGCGGCGAGAACTACTGGTGCGTCAGTTCCCAGGCTTCCGAGGATGCCCAGAAGGCCACCGAGGACTTCATGTATTGGTGCGTCACCGCTGACACCCCGACCAGCATCATCGCCGACAAGATGGGTCTGACCGCTCCGTTCAAGAGCGCCAAGGAGACCACCAACGTCTTCTCGCAGCAGGCCGTTGCCATGGCCAAGGACGGCAAGAAGACCGTCGCTTGGGACTTCGTTTACATCCCCTCCGAGGAGTGGAAGAAGAACCTCAAGCAGGCTCTCATCGCTTATGCTGCCGACAACACCAAGTGGGACGGCGTCAAGAACGCCTTCGTTGATGGCTGGAAGACCGAGAAGGCCGCTTCCGAGTAAGCAGTTGCTGCCCAAGCTATCTGATTAGCGACAGGGGGCGGGCAGACGTTGGTTTGCCCGCCCCCTGCATATTGAAAGGACCCTTTTATGGGCAAAGCACTCAAGCGCTGGTGGCCGCTCTTTATGCTGCCCACGTGCCTGGCGTTTATGATCGGGTTCGTGATCCCTTTTATCCAGGGCTTCTATCTCTCGTTCTGCCAGTTTATTATCATTAGTAACGCGCACTTTGTCGGTATCGAGAACTACGTGCGCGCGCTGTCCGATCCGCAGTTCTCCACGTCGTTCTTCTTTACCGTGGCGTTTGCCTTCCTGTCGACGGTGCTCATCAACGTGATCGCCCTGGCCATTGCGCAGGCGCTCACCCGCAAGGCGCTCAAGGGCACCAACATCTTCCGTACGATCTTCTTCATGCCTAACCTGATCGGCGGCATCGTGCTGGGCTACATTTGGCAGATTCTGATCAACTGCCTGCTCTCCAACGTGGGCGCCCAGCTCATCGCCCTTAACTCTGCTGCTGGCTTCTGGGGCCTTATCATCCTGACCCTGTGGCAGCAGGTCGGCTACATGATGATCATTTACATCGCTGGTCTGCAGTCCATTCCGTCCGACTACATCGAGGCCGCCAAGGTCGACGGCGCCACGGCATGGCAGACGTTTTGGAAGGTTAAGATCCCCAATCTGATGCCGACGATCACCATCTGCCTGTTCCTGTCCATCACCAACGGCTTTAAGCTGTTCGACCAGAACCTCGCCCTTACCGGCGGCGCTCCCGCACACTCCACCGAGATGCTCGCCCTGAACATCTACAACACGTTCTACTCGCGTGCTGGCATCGCATGGCAGGGCATCGGTCAGGCCAAGGCAGTTATCTTCTGCATCCTGGTCGTCGCTATCTCCATGATTCAGCTTAAGGCCACGAGGTCCAAGGAGGTGCAGCAGTAATGAAACGCGATAAGGCTATCAACCGCGCGCTCTCGATTTTCTTTACGATCCTGTCGCTCGCATGGATCTACCCCGTGTTCATGATTGCGCTCAATTCCTTTAAAAAGGCAACTGCAATCAGCACCACCACGGCATTCGATCTGCTCACGCCCGAGACGTTCAACGGTCTCGCAAACTACGTGCACGCTCTTAACGAGCAGGGCTTTGCCTCGGCGTTTATGTACTCGCTCATCATCACGGTCACGTCGGTCGTTCTGATCTTGGTGTGCTGCTCCATGTGCGCTTGGTACGTAGTCCGTGTCAACAACAAGATCTCGAACTTCTTCTATTACCTGTTCGTCTTCTCGATGGTCGTGCCCTTCCAAATGCTCATGTTCACGCTGTCCAATTTGGCGGACCGCATCGGCTTTAACACGCCGTTCAACATCTGCTTTATCTATCTTGGCTTTGGCGCGGGCCTGGCGGTCTTTATGTTCGCCGGCTTTGTAAAGAACATTCCGCTCGAGATCGAAGAGGCGGCCATGATCGACGGCTGCAACCCGGTTCAGGTGTTCTTTAAGATCGTCCTTCCCATCATGAAGCCCACCTATCTTTCGGTCGGCATTCTCGAGACCATGTGGGTCTGGAACGACTATCTGCTGCCCTACCTTACCCTCGACTCCACCAAGTACAGGACCATTCCTATCTTGATCCAGTACTTCCGCGGCGGCTACGGCCACGTCGAGCTCGGTCCCATGATGGCCTGCATCATGATGGTCGTTATCCCCATCGTCATCATGTACATCCTCTGCCAGAAGTACATCATCGACGGCGTGGTGGCAGGTGCCGTCAAGGGCTGATGCCGTAACTGTTTTGCAAGTTTCTGCGGCGCCCCTCAGCGCGGCGCCGCATATCGAAAGGTAAAGACATGGCCGAGATCGTTCTCAAACATGTTCAGAAGGTGTATCCCAACAACGAGTCCAAAAAGAAGGGCTTCTTTGGCAAAAAGAAGAAGACCGAGGAGAAGAAGCACAACCTCAAGGTTACCGAGGACGGCGTGCTCGCGGTAGAGGACTTTAATCTCACCGTGCATGACCAGGAGTTTGTCGTTCTCGTTGGCCCGTCTGGCTGCGGCAAGTCCACGACGATGCGCATGGTCGCTGGCCTGGAGGACATCACTTCGGGCGACGTGCTCATCGACGGCAAGCGCGTCAACGACGTGGCGCCCAAGGACCGCGACATTGCCATGGTGTTCCAGAGCTATGCTCTGTACCCCAATATGACGGTGTACGAGAACATGGCGTTTACGCTTGAGCTCAAGAAGGTCCCCAAGGACGAGATCGACCGTAAGGTTCGCTCTGCTGCCGAGATCCTGGGCATTACCGAGTACCTCGACCGTAAGCCCAAGGCGCTCTCGGGCGGTCAGCGTCAGCGCGTCGCCATCGGCCGCGCCATCGTGCGTGACCCCAAGGTCTTCCTGATGGACGAGCCGCTGTCTAACCTGGACGCCAAGCTCCGTAACCAAATGCGTGCCGAGCTCATCAAGCTGCGTCACGAGATCAAGGGCACCTTTATCTACGTTACCCACGACCAGACCGAGGCCATGACCCTCGGCGATCGTATCGTGGTCATGAAGGACGGCGTCGTCCAGCAGATCGCCACCCCGCAGGAGGTCTTCAACCACCCCGCGAACATCTTCGTCGCCGGCTTTATCGGCGTGCCGCAGATGAACTTCTTCGATGCCCAGCTGGTGCACTCGGGCAACGGCTTTACCGTCAAGACCGAGGACATGAATGTGGCGCTCGCTCCCGAGACCTGCGCTCAGCTTGCTCTCAACTGGGACGGCGGCGACGTGAAGGAGATCACGGCCGGCGTGCGCCCCGAGCAGATTCTGCTTGCCGACAAGGACGAGGAGGGTGCGCTCCAGGGTACCGTCGAGGTGACCGAGCTCATGGGCTCGACCGAGCATGTCCACGTGACCGCTCCCGACGGCCAGTTTGTCCTGATCATTCCCGTTGTCGACCTTGAGGCCAAGGGTGCACTCAAGGCTGGCGACACCATCTGGTTCAAGTTCGAGAAGAACGCGACCCATCTCTTCGATAAGGTCTCTGGCAAGAACCTTATCTAGGCCCGGTGCATCCAGGCCCTCCTTTTGGGCGACTGCGGCTTTGCCATCCTTTTGCCGTGGTCACATATAAGGCTCCCCTCCCGTCCACTGGGCGAGAGGGGAGCCTTTCTTTATGACGGGGCTGTCTGGTCGGTCGTTTGTCTCGATTTGTAACAAGTAGAGGATCGAATTGGCTTTAGATGTTAAAGGACGAGATTGAGTTGAGCCGCCTGTCCTTTCATCTCGATCTGTAACACGAAGGACTGATTTCGGTAGTTACCTGTTACAGAACGAGATTGTTTTAGCCGGCTTATCCATTTGTCTCGATCTGTAACAGTAAGGGCGGATTTCGGACGTTAGATGTTACAGATTGAGATAAACCCTAGGGAAAGAACCGGTTTGTCTTGATCTGTAGCAGGTAGGACCGTTTTGGCCGAATAGGTGTTACAGATTGAGACGATTTAGTCGAGGCGGCTCACAGGGGCAACGCACGGGCACAAAAAACGGAGCCGTGTTGCCACGACTCCGTTCCTCAAGAGGATGGTAAGGGGAATGGGTTAGTCCAGGTGCCAAATCTCGTCGTTGTACTGGGAGATCGTACGGTCGGACGAGAAGGCGCCGGCGTTGGCGATGTTGATCAGCGCCTTGCGCATCCAGGCATCCTGGTCCTCGTAGTCGGCCAGCACGCGCTCCTTGGTCTGGATGTACTCCTCAATGTCGAGCAGGGCCATAAACCAGTCCTTGCCCTTGATGTCGTCGTGCAGACGCTGCAGGCGCTCCGCGTTGCCGGTCGCCATAAAGGCGGGGTTGGTGATGAAGTCCACCAGCAGTTTGATGCCGGGCTTGCGGTAGAGCGCGCCGGCGTTGTAGGTGCCGTCGGCGTAGAGCTGCTCGACCTGTTTGGACGAGGCGCCAAAGGTATAGATGTTCTCGTCGCCCACGAGCTCAGCAATCTCCACGTTGGCACCGTCGAGCGTGCACAGGGTCAGGGCGCCGTTGAGCATGAACTTCATGTTGGAAGTGCCGCTCGCCTCCTTGGAGGCCAGACTGATCTGCTCGGAGATGTCGGCGGCGGGGATTACGCGCTCGGCGGCGGTGACGTTGTAGTTCTCGATCATGACGACCTGCAGGTAGGGGGCCACGTCGGGGTCGTTGGCTATCCACTGGGACAGCGTCAGGATTAGGTGGATGATGTCCTGAGCGATGGTATAGGCAGGCGCTGCCTTGCCGCCAAAGATGATGGTGACGGGGTGCTTAGGCTTATTGCCGTTTTTGATGTCGAGATACTTCCAGATGATGTAGAGCGCGAGCATCTGCTGGCGCTTGTACTCGTGGATACGCTTGACCTGAACATCGATGATGGCGTTGGAGGGAATGGTCACACCCTGCTCGAGCGCCATGAACTGGCGCATGATGGCCTTGGCCTCGGTCTTGGTGGCAGCCAGGCGCTCAAGAACATCTTTGTCGTCGGCGAACTTGGCGAGTTTGCTCAGATCGCCGGTGCTGCGCCAGTCGGTGCCGATCACATCGTCGAGCAGGTTGGCGAGCGCGGGGTTGGCTCCCTGGATCCAGCGGCGGAAGGTGATGCCGTTGGTCTTGTTGGAGAACTTCTCGGGGTAGATCTCGTAGAACGGATGAAGCTCGGTGTCCTCCAGGATCTTGGTGTGGAGTGCGGCGACGCCGTTGATGGAGAAGCCAAAGTGGATGTCCATGTGGGCCATGTGGACGGTGTCGTACTCGTCGATGATGGCGACACGCGGGTCGTCGTGCTCGGCCTTGGCGACCTCGTCGAGCTTGACGATAATGTCGGCGATGGCAGGGGAGACCTTCTGCAGGCTGGTGAGCGGCCACTTTTCGAGCGCCTCGGCAAGAATCGTGTGGTTAGTGTAGGCGACCATGGAGCGCACGATGGTCACGGCCTCGTCAAACTCGATGTCGTGCTTGGTGGTGAGCAAGCGAATGAGCTCGGGGATGACCATGGTGGGGTGCGTGTCATTGATCTGGACTACGGCGTAGTCGGCCAGGTCGTGCAAGTTGCTGCCGCGCTCGATGGCCTCGTCGATCAGGAGCTGGGCGGCGTTGCCCACCATGAAGTATTCCTGGTAGATGCGAAGCAGGCGGCCCTGCTCGTCGGAATCATCCGGATAGAGGAACAAGGTGAGGCTCTTGGCGATCTCGGTCTTGTCGAAGTCGATGGAGCTGCCGGGGACCAGGCCGTCGTCGACACTTGCCAGGTCAAACAGGCGCAGGCGGTTCTTGGTGGGCTGGCCATAACCGGGCACATCGATGTTGACGAGCTTGGAAGTAACGGCAAAATCACCGAACTCGACGGTGTAGGAGCGGTCGTCGTCGATCAGGATGTCTTGCTCGCCAAGCCACTCGTCGGGGACGGCCTTCTGCTGGTTGTCGACAAAGCGCTGGCGGAACAGGCCGTAATGGTAGTTGAGGCCCACGCCGTCGCCGGTAAGGCCCAGCGTGGCGATGGAATCCAAGAAGCATGCGGCCAGACGGCCCAGGCCGCCGTTGCCGAGCGACGGCTCGACCTCGAACTCCTCGATCTTGTTGAGGTCGTGGCCCGCGGCGGTGAGCTGGTCCTTAACCTCGTCATAGATGCCAAGGTCGATCATATTGTTGATGAGCAGCTTGCCGATCAAAAACTCGGCAGAGATGTAGTAGAGCTTTTTCTTGCCGTTGTTGAGAGGACAGGCAGCAGAGTGCTCCTGCACGAGCTTGACCAGCAGCTTATAAATACGACGGTCATCGAGCTGCTCGAGCGAAGTTCCGAAGGACTGCTCGGCGAGTTCTGCGAGATTGATACGGGGCATGTTTCCTCCTGTGATGGGTTGATTACATGTCAGAAATACAAAAGAAGCCCGCGCGAGGGATTGGAATGGCCTCGCGCGGGGAAAACGGACGCGTCCGCACGATGGAATGGGGTCGGGTGCGGTGGCTCCTATTGGGGAAGCTCAATTTCGGCTTCCGACGGAATGCGGAAGTAGGTTTCGGTCCAGTCGGTGAGCTTGTGCTCGAGCTCGCGGGTGATGGCACCATCGAGCATGCGCCAGGTCCAGTTGCCGCCCAGGGTGGCGGGGGTGTTGATGCGTGCCTCGTTGCCCAGGTTGAGCAGGTCTTGCATGGTGTAGATACAGGTATCGCTCACGCTGGCGGCGATGGTGCGGTTGAGTGCATCGGCCATGGGCTCGCCTGCCTGCTGGTGGGTGTACAGGGCCGTCTGCTCGCGCTGACGCGGGGTGGCCGTTCCCTCAAACCAACCGCGCGCCGTCTCGTTGTCGTGTGTGCCCACATAGGCGACGGTGTTGGCAATGTAGTTGTGCGGCAGGTAGTACGAGTTGGTGCCCTCAAAGGCGAACTGCAAGATCTTCATGCCGGGGAAGCCCGAGTTGTCGCGCATGTCGATGACGCCGGGGGTGAGGAAGCCCAGGTCTTCGGCGATGATGGGCAGCGTGCCGAGCTTTTCCTCGAGCGTCTTAAAGAACTTGAGGCCGGGGCCCTGCGTCCACGAACCGTAGGACGAATCGGGTGAGGAGAACGGCACCTCCCAATAGGCCTCGAAGCCGCGGAAGTGATCCAGGCGGATGATATCGTACATGTCGAGGGCGGCGCGGATGCGGCCCTCCCACCAGGAGAAACCGTCGGCTTCCATGGCGTCCCAGTCGTAGATGGGATTTCCCCAGTACTGGCCGGTGGCCGAGAACTGGTCGGGCGGCGTGCCGGCGACACTTACGGGATTGCCGGCGGCGTCGATCTTAAAGAGCTCGGGCGTGGCCCACATCTCGACGGAGTCGCGCGAGACATAGATGGGCAGGTCGCCGATGATGAGGATGTCGCGCTTGTTGGCATAGGCCTTGAGGCGACTCCACTGACGATCGAAGAAGTACTGCGTCATCTGGTGGTAGAGCATGCGCGCGGGATGGGCGGCGCAGACCTTGGCAGAAGCCTCACCGCGGGTACGGAGCTCCTCGGGCCACTCCCAAAATGCCTTGAGACCGCACTCCTCCTTGACGGTCATGAACTCGCAGTAGGGGATGAGCCAGTCTTCGTTGGTTTGGACAAAGCCGTCGAAGTCGGCCGGCTTGTCGGCGGCAAAGCGCTCGGCGGCGCGGTCGAGAATCTGACGACGGCCACCAAAGATGGCACCATAGTCGACATTGCTGGGGTCGGAGCCCAGGTACACGCCGTCGATATCGCACTGCTCCAGATAGCCGGCCTCGATAAGCTCGGCAAAGTCGATGAAATTGGGGTTGCCCGCACGGGCCGAGAACGACTGATAGGGCGAGTCGCCATAGCTCGTCGTCGTAAGGGGCAGAATCTGCCAGTAATGTTGTTTGCACGAGGCAAGAAAATCGACAAAGTCGTAGGCATTCCAGCCAAAGCCGCCGATTCCGTATGGTCCTGGCAGAGATGAGACAGGCATGAGGACACCGCTTGCACGCTCCATGAATGCGCTCACCAACCTTCTTGTTGTGGGGTCAGCCTGTCGATGGAAGAGCAGTCCGCCCCCGGTGTTCTGATTCGATACATCTATTGTAGAACATGTTGTTTAAACATGTACGGGCAAGATAAAAAAGTTGGCCCATTTTCGGTAAATGGTTACGCGCCATGAAAAAAGCCCCGGTCTCGCATCGTGAGACCGGGGCAAGAACGCTATGTAGGTTTTATCTACTCGGCGTCGGCGAAGCCGTTGGGGTTATGGCTCTGCCAATTCCAGCTGTCGCGGCACATGTCCGCGATGTCGTACTGGGCCTTCCAGCCCATCATGCGTTCGGCCTTGGAGGCATCGCACCAGTTGGCGGCGATATCGCCGGCACGGCGCTCGCGAATCACGTAGGGCAGCTCCTTGCCGCAGGCCTTGGAGAAGGCGGCGACGACCTCGAGTACCGAGGTGCCGGTGCCGGTGCCCAGGTTAAAGATCTCGACGCCGGTCTTGCCGTTCATCCAGTTGAGGGCGGCAACGTGACCAGATGCCAGGTCGCACACGTGGATGTAGTCGCGCACGCCGGTGCCGTCGGGGGTGGGGTAGTCGTTGCCAAAGACCTGAACGGCCTCGAGCTTACCGACGGCGACCTGGGCGACGTAGGGCACCAGGTTGTTGGGGATGCCCTTGGGGTCCTCGCCGATCAGGCCCGACGGATGGGCACCGATGGGATTGAAGTAACGGAGCAGCACGACGTCCCACTCGGGGTCGGCGGTGTGGACGTCCATGAGGATCTGCTCAATCATCCACTTGGTCCAACCATAGGGGTTGGTCGCGGGCTTCTTGGGGTCCTCTTCGGTGACGGGCGGATTGTCCGGATCGCCGTAGACGGTCGAAGAGCTCGAGAAGATGATGGACTTACAACCGTGGTTGCGCATGACATCGATGAGCACCAGGGTGTTCTCGATATTGTTGTGGTAGTACTCGACGGGCTTGCTCACCGACTCGCCAACGGCCTTAAAGCCGGCGAAGTGGATGACGCGGTCGATCTGGTGGGTATCGAAGATCTTGTTCATCGCATCGCGGTCGAGCACGTTGGCCTCGTAGAAGGTGAGGTTCTTGGCGGCCTCGTCGCCCACGATGGTCTTGACGCGGTCGATGGCAACGGCGCTGGAGTTGGAGAGGTCATCGACGATGACAACCTGGTAGCCACCCTCGAGCAGCTGAACGACGGTGTGCGAGCCGATAAAGCCGGCGCCGCCGGTAACGAGGACGCAGGTGTCTTTGGGGTCGAGTGCTTTGGACATGTAGTCTCCTATCGAATCAGGAACACTTCTTGAGGGGAGTATAGCGCAGCTGGGGGCGCCCAAAACACGCGGGGCAGGAAAACCAGAGGATTGATGTTAACGTACTCATAGGGTGTTATTTGCATAATCCTTACCTTTGGTGTGGGACGTATTTGCGAGCCGCTGACCATGCTTTTCCAGCCGTTCGTGGAAATAGTTGGGACAAGCGCGATGTGCGTTAATATGTTTAAGTTGAGCGACATATAAATAAGCATGTAACGGAGTACATATGTCACCAAACAACGATTCCATCTTTACGCAGGAGCTTTCGCGCCGCACTGCCCTTAAGGCTCTTTTCGGTGCTGCTTCCGCGGCTGTTCTTTTTGGCCTGCCCGCCCGCGCCCATGCGGCTGAGGCCAGCCAAGAAACCACCGACAAACTGAATGCCGCCCAGGCCCAGCTCGACGAGGTCCAGGCCCAGCTCGACAGCATCGCTAATGAGTACGCGACGCTCGCCAACAAGAATGCCCAGACCCTCAGCGATATCGAGGGCGTACAGGGCCAGATTGACGAGACGCAGGCTCAGATCGACACCAAGAAGGCCGAGCTCAAAGAGAAGCGCAGCGATCTTTCCGATCGCGTTGCCGCCAGCTATAAGTCGGGCGGCACCAACATCTTGTCGTTGCTGCTCGCTTCTGGTTCGTTTGAGGAGCTCGTCGCCAACGCGCATTACGTCGAGAAGATCAACAAGAGCGACCGTGACGCCATCGAGGACATCCAGACCATCCAGAAAGAGCTCGATACGCAGAAGTCCGAGCTCGAGTCGCAGAAGGCCGACCTGGAGAAGCTCAAGGACCAGCAGACTGCTCAGATGCAGGACATGCAGGCCAAGCAGCAGGAGGTCCAGACGGTTCTGAACGGCCTTTCCGATGATGTTAAGGAGCTCATGGCCCAGCGCGATTCCGAGATTCTCGCTGCCGCTCAGGCCGAGGAAGCTGCCAAGAAGGCTGCCGCTGCCGCGGCTGCCGCAAACAAGAACAATTCCTATTCGGGTGGTTCAAGCTCGGGTGGCGGCTCGTATGCCGGCGGCACCCCGCAGCAGAATGCCGGCTCGGGCAAGCAGCAGGCCGTCGTCAATGCATGCTACTCCACGCCTTCGCCTGGCCTGAACTGGTGCGCCGCCTGGGTTACCAACGTGTTCCGCAACGCCGGCGTGGGCTACTTTGGCGGCAACGCGTGCGACATGTTTAACGCCTGGTGCTACAGCTCCGATCGTTCGGCGCTGCAGGTGGGCATGATCGTGGCCGACTCGTCGCACAGTGGCACCGGTACGCCGGGTCTGCTGTACGGACACGTGGGCATCTATGTTGGCGGCGGCATCGTTATGAGCAACGAGGGCGCCATTACGTCTAAGTCGCTTGACTCGTTCATTGGGTTCTACGGCACTGGCTCTGGCGTGCGCTGGGGCTGGCTCGGCGGTATTGCGCTGTCGTAAAGCCGACGGGGCCGCGTGCCCGCCCGCAATATATTTGATTGCCTGCTCGGGCAGTCCTGCGCAAGACGAAGGCCACATTAAGTGGCCTTCTTTGCGTGCGGAACTCGCGATCAATCAAATATATTGCGGGCGGGCACGCGGTCCTCTCGGGTCCTGAGCACGACTCACCGGACTGGTTGTCTGAATAAAAGAAAGTGAAGGCCCCTTTCGGGGCCTTCTTTGTTAAAGGAATTCGCCGATTCGGTAGACTTCGGGTTGTAGGTCTACTCCGAATTGGTCCTTGACGGTTGCTTGAATGTGGCGGATGAGTTCGTCGACGTCGGCGGCGGTGGCGTGGTCGGCGTTGACGATGAAGCCGCAGTGTTTTTCGCTCACCTGGGCGCCGCCGACGGCGTGGCCGCGCAGGCCGGCATCCATGATGAGTTTGCCGGCAAAGTGGCCCTCGGGGCGCTTGAAGGTGGAGCCGGCGCTCGGCATGTCGAGTGGCTGCTTGTCCTCGCGGCGCTGGCGGTAGTCGTCCATGTCGGCTTTGATCATCGCGGCGTTGCCCGGGGCAAGGTTAAAGGTGGCAGAGAGCACGATAAGGCCGTCGTCGGCGATACGGCTCTTGCGATAGCCCAGGTTAAGCTCGTCGACATCGAACTCAATGATATTGCCGCTGCCGCGGGTGCCGTCGTCGAGCACGCGGGCGGGCTTATAGACGCGCACGGACTCCAAAACATCGGCCATGCAGGCGCCATAGGCACCGGCGTTCATATAGCAGGCGCCGCCGACCGAGCCGGGGATGCCCGAGAGGGGCTCCATGCCGGTAAGATCAGTCTCGGCTGCCGCGGCCGCTACGTCCGAGAGCAGCGCGCCGGCTGCCGCCGTAACATGTGTGCCGTCGACGGTGATGTTAGAGAGGCCTTCGCCCAGTGCCACGACGACACCGCGGATACCCTTGTCACCAACGAGCAGGTCGGAGCCGTTGCCCACGATGGTGAGCGGCAGATCGCAGCGGTAGCAGGTGTCAAGCGTGGCGACGAGTCCCTGCTCGGTGTCGGGCGTGACAAAGACATCGGCCGGGCCGCCGATCTTAAACGTGGTGTGGTCGCGCATGGGCTCGCTCATGAGCACGTTGTCCTCGCCGGCAACACCGGCGAGCGCGCAGAGCAGGTTCTCGTTAAAAAAGTCATTCTCGTGCATACGAATATCCGCCTTATGGTGGTCGTTTTCATCAATCGAATGCAATATACCCCACCCGGATGGATTTGGTGCAAAGTAACCTGGCCCCAATGCATCACATAGTGCAAAGGGGTCAGGTTACTTTGCACCAATCGCGGCGATAAAACAGCCGTCTACCGGATTGATAAAGTGTTTATCATCAAGGTAGAGGGACGGTCGCTATACTTTCAAGAGATTGCGCGAATACTCGGAAGGAGCGAGATGGGTAACAAAGTTACTCTTAAGCAGATTGCCCAGGAGGTGGGGCTTTCCCCCTCATCGGTCTCGCTTGTCCTTAACAATCGGCCTTGTCGTATCTCGGAAGAAAACCGCAAGCGCATCAAAGAGGTCGCGGCGCGCAACCACTATGTTCCTAACCAGATTGCGCGCAGCCTGGTCATGCGCGAGTCGCGCACGCTGGGCCTTATCGTTCCCAACATCGAGAGCCGCTTTTTTGCCTCGCTCGCCGGAAGCCTGGAAAAGCGTTGTCGCGAGGACGGCTACGCGCTCTTTATTACCAGCTCGGGTGGAAGTGCCGAGGACGATCTGGAGCTCCTGCGCCAGCTGGTGACGCGCGGCGTCGATGGTGTGTTCTTGGTCGTGGGCGACGAGTTCTCGGACGACCGCGCCCTGCGCGAAGAGGTCAGCCATCTGCCTATCCCGGCTGTTATGGTCGACCGTGCCATTGAGGGACTCGAGTGCGACAAGGTGATGTTCGACCACGAGATGGGTGGCTACATGGCTACCCGCTACTTGATCGAGCAAGGCCACCGTCGTATTGCCTGCTTGGTTAACGCGCGCCGTTCCAATACGGGCCGCAAGCGACTTGCCGGCTATGAGCGCGCGCTGCGCGAGGTTGGCCTGCCGATCGACGCGCGTTTGGAGTTTGAGAGCGAGTACTACATTCCGAGCGCCTACGAGGCCTCGGAGGCGGTGCTCGCAACCGACGCCACTGCCGTGTTCGCAAGCTCGGACAACATTGCGCTGGGTCTGCTCAAGCGCCTGCACGAGATGGGAAAGAGCATTCCGGACGATATCTCGGTGGTGAGCTATGACAACTCGGCGGCCGACGTTCTCTTTGAGCCGGCGCTGACCGCGATTGAGCAGGATCCTGGTGTCCTTGCCGAGCATGCTTTTGGCTGCATGTCCAAGCGTCTTGCCGGTAGGGGCGGTAGGCGCGCCGAAGAGGTCGTTCTGGAGCCGGCGCTTATCGTTAAGGACAGCGTGCTCGAACTTACTAAACATAACTAAACACGTTTATCAATTTGCAGAGACTGAATGTGGAGCACCTGTGACAGGCAATGCCGCAGGTGAATGCCTGCTTCTGCCTGTCAACATAGTAAATCAGGATGGTAAAACGTTTTTCCATACTGATAAAACGTTTTAGCAAATATACTTGTCCCAATGAAAGGTTGCCGTATTGGAGGGTGACCATACAGCGAAGGGACATAAACAATGGCTAAAACTCTGGGAACGCCGTGGCAAAAGCTGGGCCACGAGGTGCCGGCTTCCGAGCTCGAGGGCGTCGACCTGTATTGGCGCGCATCGAACTACCTGTCCGTCGGCCAGATTTACCTTCGCTCCAACCCGCTGATGCGCCCCGACTTTGTTGACGAGAAAACCGGTGAGGTGCGCGACTTTGGTCGTCCGGACGTTAAGCACCGCCTGGTCGGCCACTGGGGCACCACGCCCGGCATCAACTTCCTGTTCGGCCACGTCAACCGCCTTATTGCCGATCACAACCAGAACGCCATCTTTCTGATGGGCCCGGGCCACGGTGGCCCCGCCGGCACCGCCCAGTCGCTGCTCGATGGCACCTACCGTGAGATCCGTCCTGACATCACCAATGACGAGGCTGGCCTGCAGAAGTTCTTCCGCCAGTTCTCTTATCCCGGCGGCATCCCGAGCCACTTTGCGCCCGAGACGCCCGGCTCCATCCACGAGGGCGGAGAGCTCGGCTACACGCTCAGCCACGCCTACGGCGCCGTCATGGACAACCCGAGCCTGTTGGCCGTGGCCGTGGTGGGCGACGGCGAGTCCGAGACCGGTCCGCTCGCGACTTCTTGGCAGTCCAACAAGCTCGTGAACCCGGCAACCGACGGAATCGTCCTGCCTATCCTGCACCTCAACGGCTACAAGATCGCCAACCCCACCATTCTTGCTCGCGTGTCCGACGAAGAACTCACCAAGCTCTTTGAGGGCATGGGCTATAAGCCGCACTTCTTTGTCGCCGGTTTTGACGACGAGAGCCATGCAAGCAACCACGAGCGTTTCGCTGCCCTGTTTGAACAGGTCTTTGACGAAATTTGTGACATCAAGGCCACCGCACAGGCCCAGGCCGCCGCGGGCGAGACCGTGGTCCGCCCGGCCTATCCCATGATTGTGTTCCGTACGCCCAAGGGCTGGACTTGCCCCAAGCACATCGATGGCAAGAAGACCGAGGACTCCTGGCGCGCCCATCAGGTACCGCTGGCGAGTGCCAAGGACACCCACGAGCACTTCCGCGTGTTGCGCGAGTGGCTGCGCTCCTACAGGCCCGAGGAACTCTTTACGCCCGAGGGCCAGGTGCGCCCCGAGGTAACGGCCTTTATGCCGACCGGCGAGCTGCGCATCGGCGCCAACCCCAACGCAAACGGCGGCAAGGTCCGTCGCGAGCTCGAGCTCCCCGATATCCACGCCCACGAGATTCCCGTCACAAGTAAGGGTCACGGCTGGGGCTCCACCGAGGCCGCCCGCGTCTTTGGCGAGTACACTGCCGACGTTCTAGCCAAGAACATGGACGATTTCCGCATCTTCGGTCCCGACGAGACCGCGTCCAACCGCCTGCAGGCTGCCTACAAGGTGACCAAAAAGCAGTGGGATGCCGGCTTTTACGGGGACGAGGCCAACGACGAGCTGCTGGCCGGTTCCGGTAAGGTTGTCGAACAGCTGTCCGAGCACCAGTGTGAGGGCTTCCTCGAGGCCTACGTGCTCACCGGCCGCTCCGGCGTGTGGAGCTCCTACGAGAGCTTTGTCCACGTCGTCGATTCCATGGTCAACCAGCACTGCAAGTGGCTCGAGGCCACCAAGCGCGAGATTCCGTGGCGTGCCCCCATCAGCGGTCTCAACATTTTGCTGTCGAGCCATGTCTGGCGCCAGGACCACAACGGCTTCTCGCACCAGGATCCCGGCTTTATCGACCTGCTGCTCAACAAGGCCAACGACACACATATCGTGAATGCCTACTATCCGGCCGACGCCAACATGGCACTTGCTGTTGCCGAGCGTGTCTACCAGTCCACCGACTGCGTCAACGCCATCTTCTGCGGCAAGCAGCCCGCCCCCACCTTCCAGACGGTCGACGAGGCCAAGTCCGAGCTCGCCGAGGGCGTTGCGGCCTGGGAGTGGGCATCGACTGCCGACTCGCTCGCCGAGGCCGACGTCGTGGTCGCCACGTGCGGTGACGTACCGACGCTCGAGGCTCTGGCTGCAACCGATATGCTGCGCGAGCTAGGCATTAAGGTGTGGTTCGTCAACGTGGTCGACCTGCTCAAGATCCAGAACGTCTGCGAGAACGACCAGGCTATAAGCGATGAGCGCTGGGCTGAGCTGTTTGGCTGCGGTGAGAAGCCCGTGCTCTTCGCATTCCATGCCTATGCCGGCACGATTCGCCGTCTGATTTGGAACCGCCCCGGCCACGATGCCTTCCGCGTCCACGGCTACGAGGAGAAGGGCTCCACGACTACGCCGTTCGACATGCTGCGCCTGAACAACATGGACCGCTGGGCCCTGGCCGCCGACGTGCTGCGCATGGTCGACGCCGATAAGTTTGCCGAGCAGATTGATGAGTGGGAGGCCTTCCGCACCGAGGCCTTTGAGTTCGCGTGCGACGAGGGCTTCGATCACCCGGCCTTTACCGACTGGGTCTGGCCCGACGCCGCAGCCGCAACCGCTGCCGATGGCGCACTCTCCGCAACACAGCTAACTGCCGGCGACAACGAGTAGGTAGGCATCCGGGACGGTTTCGCGCTGGGGCTGCCTCCGGGCTGGTGCCCTTCCTCGGAGAAGTGGGCTTCGCGAACTTCTCCGAGGAAGGGCGCCAGCCCGGAGGCAGCCTTCTCGACCGTTTCGATATGCGGGGGCTGATCTTTTTTAATGTAATGGGGACTTTGCTGTTGTGGCCTTGGAGGCTGCAGGCCTATCTTTGGTCAGCCAAGATTACATTGCCGGGGCCGGGGTGCCTGCTTTGTTTTGAGAAGTTCG
>CABUTO010000030.1 GCA_902494535.1 uncultured Collinsella sp. | reverse complement strand
GCCTCCTGGACTCCAGGTCGTGCTTCACCCTGAGGTCTATACTCATGGAAAACCTCCCATTTCCCGATGTCCAAGAAATGGGAGGCAGTTCACAGGCACCTTTGTGGTGGTTTTTGTTTAAGCGCCGGCGATGATGAGATTTGGGTGGGCGTCGTCGGTGGCCTCGGCGATTGAGGTGGCGACGGCAGTATCGGGGTCGCTATCCATCACGATGGTGTCGACATCTGCCAGCTCGGCAAAACGGTACATGCCGCGTCCGTTGACCTTGCTGGCGTCCATGAGGGCGACGCTTTGACGAGCGGCACCGATCATAGCCGTTTTGGTCTCGGCCATCTGGGGAAAGTCGGTCGTAAAGCCGCAGCTGGAGAAAAAGGCGCCGGGGCACATGACGGCCAGATCGGCATGGACCATTTGGAGCGCCTGCATAGTGAGCGGTCCGTACAAATAGCGATGGCCTTTGCGCAGCGCCCCGCCCAGCATGACGACATCGACTGAGGGCATGCTCTCGTCGATGTAATCGGCAATGGTAATGTCTGCCGTGATGACGGTGATACCGTCGCGCTGATCGAGGAGCCGGACGAACTCGAGCGCCGTGGTGCCGGAGTCGACGAGCAGGGTGTCACCATTGCCGACGAGCTCGATGGCGCTTTGCGCGATGGCTTGCTTGGCGGCGACATTGACGTTGATGCGGCGATCCTGGGTGGATACGGTCAGTCGCTTCTGGAGAGACACGGCGCCACCATGCGTGCGGCGCAACTTGCCGGACTCGGCGAGCGCGTCCAGGTCGGCGCGGGCGGTAACGGAGGACACGCCAAAGGTCTGGGCGATTTCTGCCACTTGCACCGAGGCGTTATGCTCGAGCATCTCCATGATGGCGGAACGACGCTCATCGGCGAAAGCTCGGGTTGTTGCGTGGGCCATGTTTGCTCCATTCTCGGCTAAATTTGTAGGAATTGTGTTGAGTCTATTTTCGTTCATTTTCTTTTTGAGTAAGAAAACATCTTTCGATTACTTATCTTTTCTATAAAAAAAAGACGCTGAACGCCCAAAATTCAATATCGAATACGCCCACTCGGCTCCAATTCCTTCCGTTTACTTTTCAAAAACGACTGTATTGACCTGCATGGGCTCAATATCTCGCACATGCAAAGCCGCTGAATTTCATACAATGAGCGCAGTAAAACGCAAGGTAAAACGCCTTGCGGACACGTACGCCCGATGTCCAGATGCGGGCGAGGGAGAGGAGCAAACGCTCATGGCACTTGTTACCACCGAAAAGATGCTCAAGGACGCTCAGGCCGGCCACTACGCCGTCGGCGCGTTCAACGTCGAGAACCTCGAGTTTGTTATGGCCGTTCTGGCCGCTGCCGAGGAGACCAAGTCCCCCGTCATCATGCAGACCACCCCGGGCACCATCAAGACCGCTGGTCTGGACTACTTCTACGGCATGGTCAAGGCTGCCGCCGAGCGCGCTTCCGTGCCCGTCGCTCTGCACCTCGATCACGGCGATGGCTATGACCGCTGCATGCAGGCTTTCCGCACGGGCTACACCTCTGTCATGATCGACGGTTCGCACGAGTCCTTCGAGGACAACATCGCCCTGACCAAGTCCGTCGCCGACGCTGGCCGCGCCATGGGCGTGCCCGTCGAGGCTGAGCTCGGTAAGGTTGGCGGCAAGGAGGACGACGGTCCCGCGGTCGAGGGCGAGAGCCCCTACACCGATCCTGCCGAGGCCAAGGAGTTCGTCGAGCGCACTGGCTGCACCTCGCTGGCTATTGGCGTTGGTACCAGCCACGGCGTGTACACGAGCGATCCGCACATCGAGCAGTCCGTGGTCAAGGCTATCCGCGACGCCGTCGACGTGCCGCTGGTTCTGCACGGCACCTCCGGTGTGCCCGATGAGCAGGTCGCCGAGGCCGTGAAGAACGGCATCTGCAAGGTTAACTACGCTACCGAGCTGCGTCAGGCCTACACCAAGGGCTTCATGGCCTACATGGCCGAGAACCCTGCCTGCTTCGATCCCAAGAAGCCGGCCAAGGAGGGCATGCGCGAGATCACCGAGCTGGTTAAGATTCGCATGACCAACCTCAACTCTGTGGGCAAAGCAGAGTAACAGCAAGGGTACTCCGACTCGCTACATATCCCGGGGAGGGACGAGGGCTTAGTTCCCCAATCGTCCTCGGGCATGCAAAAAGCCTCGCTACGCACTTCGTGCGGCGAGGCTTTTTGCCCCCTGCGGAAAGATTGGGGAACTAAGCCCTCGTCCCTCCCAGGTTGACCTACTCGAGGTCGTCGCCCTTGTGGCGTTGGGGCGGAAATGGGTGGGGCGTCAGGGCTTCTTTGTTGATGAGGGGTTAGTATGCCCGGGCTTGGTTGGGGAATGACTTGTTTAGGGACGCTTGGAGCTTTTCGAAGGATGCTCGTAAGTTGAGGCTCTGATCGGCTGAGCGCTTGGTTTTTGTGGTGGGGGAGTCGAGGAGACCGTTTCTCTGTGTCGGGGGGAAGGAGAAAAGGTTTGCATGTTTTAGGGATGGCTGCTGTGCTGCGTCATTGGAAGAATGCATGCTTATGCGGCCTCCTCGATGTCCACCAAAAGATTGCGCTCGGGGTATGCTGCTAGGTCCCGTGCGTTGGCAGTATTATGCTGCGGCTGCTGCAAAGAAGCGCTAAAGAAAGGCTTAACCTGGTTTGGCGTTACGATGAAACCGCAGTTCAAAGCTATTGAGTAACACTCTTGAAAGGTTTTGAGCTTAAGGGCTTTCTAAGGTTTGTGGCGCGGATGTGGCTTGCCTGTGTGGGGCGTGTGGACGGCTCGTTCCTAGCGCTGCGGTGCGGCGGCGCGTACTTGTTCGATGACCTTTTCCATCGTGGCGTCGATGCGGTCTTTTTTGAGTTCGCATTCCCAGATGGTTATAGGCGTCCAGCCCATTTGAGTGAGTGCTGCCACGGCAGCGCGGTCGCGCTCGACGTTGCGACGGAACTTTGCCTCCCAAAACTCAACGTTGCGCTTGGGCTGGCTAGGGTTGCATTTGGGGCAGCGATGCCAAAAACAACCGTTGACGAAGATGGCGATCTTGCGCCCGGGAAAGGCGATGTCGGGCTTGCCGGGAACCTTCCATTCCAAGCGATAACCCGTAAGGCCCGCGGCGCGCAGGCGCTGGCGAACGAGCAACTCGGGCTTGGTGTTGGCACGCTTGTTGCCCTTCATAGACTTTTTGATGGCGGCGCGACGGCGGACCAGTTCGCGCTCGTCAGCGGAGAGGTCCGAGGTATCGATGCCGTCGAGCAGACTGGGCTTGGGACGCTTCTTGCTGCGGCGCTTAGGTGCGCGCTTGGGCTTGGTGGCGGGTTTGTCGGCTGTGTTGGGCGCGGCGTCATCGGCGGCGCCGTTGGCCTCAAGCCGATCTTCCTTCAACTCAATCAGAGCATCGATAAGCCCTTTGTCGGCGGGCATCCACTCAACGGTGGCAAGCGAGGTGCGCGGAATCCAGCGGATATCGAGCTGGCGGTCGTGCTTCTGAGGCTCATCGGATTCTTTAGCCAGCGAGCAGTAGTAACACTCCATCGAGAGATGGAAATCGGGGTAGTCGTACTCAACGGTGTAGAAATCGCGTAGGTTGGTGACTTTTACCTGCAACTCTTCCATAAGCTCGCGGCGCACGGCGTCTTCGGGTGTCTCGCCGCGCATGAGCTTGCCGCCCGGGAACTCCCAAAGTCCCTGCATGTCGCCGTAGCCGCGCTGCACGGCAAGCAGCTCGTCAGATCCTTCCTTGCGAATGATCCCAGCGGCAACATGAACAGTCTTCAACAGGAGTCCTCTCTCAACGTCAACACGTGGCAGGGTAGCTACCCGTACCTTACACAACGGTAAGGCAAGCGTAAGCCATATCGATGGTAGCCGACTCGTCTTCTTGCGACTATAGATGCCGTAGACTAATTGCAAGAAAGGACTCGGTATGCAAACCACGCACATGGCGACCCCGGTACTGGAGGTCGCGCATCTCGAAAAGGTATATGGAGCGCTGGGCAACGTGACCCGCGCGCTCAACGACGTCAGCTTTACCGTCAACCGCGGCGAATTCGTCGGCATCATGGGCGCTTCGGGCTCGGGCAAGTCGACGTTGCTCAACTGCGTCTCGACCATCGATAGCGCCACAAGTGGCACGATCCGCATCAATGGGCAGGACGTGACGCGCATGAAGCAGGCTAAGCTTTCGCAGTTCCGCCGCGAGGAACTCGGCTTTATCTTCCAGGACTCCAACCTGCTCGATACGCTCACGGCACGCGAGAACATCGCCCTGCCGCTCACCATCGCCCGCACAAACTCGGCAGAGATCTCAACCCGCGTGCAGGATGTGGCAGCGCGTCTGTCCATCAGTCAGGTGCTCGACAAGTATCCCTACCAGATGTCCGGCGGTCAGCAGCAGCGCGTTGCCGCGGCTCGCGCGCTCGTCACCGACCCCACCATGATCATGGCCGACGAGCCCACCGGCGCCCTCGATTCCAAGAGCGCTCGCCTGCTGCTCGAGAGCCTGGAGGCCCTTAACCGCCGCCTACGCGCCACCGTGCTCATGGTCACGCACGACAGCTTTGCCGCCAGCTACACGAGCCGTGTGCTGTTTATCCGCGACGGCAAGATCTTCACCGAGCTGCGCCGCGGCGACACCGACCGCCGAGAGTTCTTCGACCGCATTATGGAGGTCGTTGCCATGATGGGCGGTGAGGGCTCCGATGCTCTGTAAACTCGCTTGGGGCAACGTCCGCCGCGCCGGCCGCGACTACCTCGTCTACCTTTTGACGCTCACCCTGGGCGTCACGGTCTTCTATGCCTTTAACACCATCTCGATGCAGGTCGACATCGCCGGCATCGATGAAGAGGGCTTGGCGCAGGTTATGGGCAGCATGCTCGGCAACCTGACGTACTTTTTGGCCGGTGTCATGGCCTTTTTGATGGTGTATGCCAATAACTTCATCATGAAACGCCGCAAGAAGGAGTTTGGCCTGTACCAGGTGCTCGGCATGGGGCGCGGGCGCGTCGCCACGATCATGGCGCTCGAGACCGTGATCGTCTCGGTCGTGGCCTTTGTCGCCGGCATTGTGCTGGGTATGGGACTCTCCCAGCTCATGACGTTCTTTACGGCCTCGCTCTTTAAGACACAGATCGCCAATTTCCACTTCTTTTTCTCGGTGCATGCGTTCAATCTGACCCTTGCCTGCATGCTCGTAATGTTTGCGCTCACGCTACTGCTGAACCTTCGCGCCGTGCGTCGTACCAAACTCATCGAGCTTATGGGTGCCGAGCGTCGCAACGAGAGCATCAAGACACGCAACCCCTGGATCGCGATTGCCATCTTTGCCGTGGGCGTGGTGCTTGTGGGCGTGGCCTATTACCGTCTGCTACGTGATGGATTCCCGCTAACCGCGACGGACAGCAAGCTGCAAGAGGCCATGAACCAGTTTGGTATTACGACCGCTATGGTTACCGTGGGCACCTTTGCCCTGTTCTGGGGGCTCTCGGGCATGCTCATCAAGCTGCTGCAGAGTCTGCGCAGCGTGTATTGGCGTGGCCTCAATATGTTTACCGTGCGTCAGCTTTCGGCCAAGGTCAATACGGTGTGCTTTTCGATGGGTGTCATCGCGATGATTCTGTTCCTCGCCATTACCTCGGTGACTTGCGGTATGTCGATCGCCAACGTGATGAACGAAAACCTGGAGCGCTATAATCCGTCCGACATGTCGCAGACGTATATCTATTACGCGCCCGATACGCTCGACTACTACAAAGAGTATGTCAATCCGTCTGAGGCCGATCGCATGGTGCTGGCCGATAGTACGGTCGATTTGTACTCCGCATGGCACGGCGATCGTGTCGACCCCGATAACGTTGCAGACGGTATTAAAGGCAAGTCGGCGGACAACAACGACGAGACCGGCAAGAAGGTCAATATCGCCGATGTTGCCGGTGAGCATGTGCAGATCGATTCGTATCTGAGTTACCCGCTTGGCGGCTCGGATCCTTCGGTGACCCCAAGTGAGATGTGCAAGACCATGGGCGAAAAGCTTCCCAAGGCGTTCGGGGGTAGCAATGCCGACATGACAGGCCTGTCTGTGACGCCGGCAAGTCAGTACAACAAACTGCGCCAGATGATGGGCAAGGAGCCGGTGCACATCGGTCACGACCAGTATCTGCTCACGTGTGATATGGGCGGCGAGCTGGTCGACCTGTACACCAAGTATATGGCTGGCGGCCATACCCTTACCTTGGGCGGGCATACGCTCAAGCCCGCAACCGATAAGTCGGACGAAGATACGGCGGCCATCGCCAACTCGGCGATGGGCAGTAATGGGGGTACCGTCGTCGTTGCCGACGAGCTGTTGTCCCAACTTAATCTGCAGCCGTATTCCAGTAGCCTGCTCGTTAACTACAAACAGGGGATGGATACGACCGAGGCAGACGAGAGTATTAAATACACTGTGCTCGACAATCTGCTCGTTGACGGCAAGGAGCCGGGGTCGTGGGGAACCTTCATCACACGCTCCGAGATGTACACGCAGGCAGCGCAAATGAACGGTCTTATTAGCTACCTAGCCATCTACATCGGCTTTGCATTGGTCGTTGCATGCGCGGCGATTCTGTCGATCCAGCAACTCTCCAACGTGGCCGACGGCAGCCGCAGCTATCGTGTGCTGGCACAGATCGGCTGTGAGGACCGCCAGATTCGTCATTCGGTGATGGCGCAGCAAGCGGTATTCTTCCTGTTCCCGCTGGCAGTGGGCCTGGCGCACTCCTTTGTGGCACTTAAGGTGATCATCGAGTTGGTGAGCATTTTCGGAAATATGAGCATTGGCGGCACCGTGGGCCTCACCTGTGCAATCTTCCTGGCAGCCTACGGTGGCTACTTCCTGGTGACCTACCTCATGAGCACCGGCATGGTGCGAGCCGCCATCGCCACCCGCTACAGCGAGTAACTCACCCAGTTTGGAATTATCGTAGGTTGAGCATAAGTCAGTGAAAACGCCCCTAACCGAGCAAGGTGACGTGAAAGAGGAGGGAAGCGTACTTTGGGTACGCGACCGACGATTGAACGTCAGATTGCCGCTTAGGGGCGTTTGCAGCGTCGAGCCGTTACGCGGTTTGGCAAAACCGCGTAACTAAATACGCTCTGCGATCTCGTGGATGAGGTAGTCGGTCTTTTCCCAGCCCAGGCACGGGTCGGTGATCGACTTGCCAAAGACACCGCCGTCGACCGGCTGGTTGCCGTCCTCCAGGTAGGACTCGATCATAAAGCCCTTGACCAGCTTGGAGATGGACTCGTTGCGGCGGCAGCTGTCGAGCACCTCCTTGCAAATGCGATACTGCTCCAGCGGACGCTTGCCCGAGTTGTCGTGGTTGCAGTCGATGACCGCTGCCGGATTGGCATAGCCGGCATGCTCGGTATAGCGTTCGGCCAGGCGTTCCAGGTGTTCGTAGTGGTAGTTGGGGTAGGTGCGCCCATCGAGACCGATGTAGCCACGCATAACGGCGTGTGCGAGCGGGTTGCCGTCGCACTCGACCTCCCAGTTGCGGAAGATGAAGCTCTGGTGCGCCTGCGCGGCGTAAATGGAGTTGAGCATAACGGTGGTAGAGCCGGCAGTGGGATTCTTCATGCCGACGGGTACCGAAATGCCGCTCGACACCAGGCGATGCTCCTGGTTCTCGACCGAGCGTGCGCCCACGGCAACATAGCTCAGCAGGTCGACGAGGTATTGGTAGTTGGACGGATAGAGCATCTCGTCGGCGGTAAAGAAGCCCGTCTCCTCGATGACGCGCAAGTGCATATGGCGGATGGCCTTGACGCCCTCGAGCAGGTCGTCGGGAGCCTCGGGGTTGGGGTTGTGCAGAAGACCCTTGTAGCCGGTGCCCTTGGTGCGCGGCTTATTGGTGTAGACGCGCGGAATGATGATGAGCTTGTCCTTGACCTCCTCGGCGGTCTTGGCCAGTCGGTTCATATACTCGAGCACCGAATCCTCGCGGTCGGCAGAGCACGGGCCGATGATGAGCACCTTACGTGCGTCCTCGCCGGTAAAGACTTTGGCGACTTCGGCGTCAAATGCCTGCTTTTTGGCGGTAAGCTCGGCAGAAAGTGGCATTTCCTCGCGGATCTCCATGGGGATCGGCAGCCTGCGTTTGAATTCCATGGCCATAGGGGTCTCCTCAATCTATAGAAAGAGCAATAAGCGTATTGTCGAATGCTCGGCATTATCCGCTGTCGCACGCTAAAGTGCAAGCCCTTGTCACCCCGAAACCTACCAAAAAGGGACAGGTTTATTTTGGCAGGTTTTATCTGGGTAAACGTCGGCGGATGCCGGGAGGGAGCGGCGCCGCGCGGGACCCTAAGGCTGTTGTCGGTTCCCTAGGAAATACCCTGTGGGCAAAAAATGCCAAATATGAGTACGGTTGCTATCTTAGTATCATATTGCCTTCGCAAAATAATAGACATAACAGCAAAATATGTTCATTAACGCAAACACATATAAGTCCGCTATGGTGCTGTTTGATCAATTTAGGGACGCGTGTAAGCCGTGGGAGCGGCATTTGAGGCGGTTTTGGCTGTTACTAAAAAGGTAACAGTACTCATATTTGCCCTTTTTTGCCCACGGGGTCTGGAAAGCGCCGTCAGTGAGGTCTCAGGGAAGGCGTTTCGAGGCTCGAAGGACACAAAACGGGGGCGCAGGTTGTCCTGCGCCCCCGTTTTCTTGGCATTGCGGTTGTTTGTCGCCGGTTTTTACGCCGCTTCGTCGAACTGCGAGTTGTACAGGTCGGCGTAGAAGCCGCCCTGGGCGAGCAGCTCGTCGTGCGTGCCCTTCTCGACGATGTCGCCGTCGCGAATCACCAAGATCACGTCGGCGTTGCGGATCGTGGACAGGCGGTGCGCGATGACAAAGCTGGTGCGGCCCTGCATCAGCGCATCCATGGCGCGCTGAATGAGCTCCTCGGTACGGGTATCGACGTTGGAAGTCGCCTCGTCCAGAATCAGTGCCGGGCGGTCGGCCAAAATGGCACGGGCGATGGTCACGAGCTGGCGCTGACCCTGCGACAGGTTAGTGCCCTCCTCGTTGATCATAAAGTCGTAGCCGCCGGCGAGCGTATGGATAAAGTGGTCGCAGCGTGCGGCGCGTGCGGCGGCCTCGACCTCGGCATCGGTCGCATCGGGGCGTCCGTAGCGGATGTTCTCGCGGATGGTGCCGTTAAACAGCCAGGTGTCCTGCAGCACCATGGCAAACTCGCCGCGCAGCGCCGCGCGGTCCCAGTCGCGCACGTCGACGCCTTCGACGCGCAGCGAACCGCCGTCCACGTCGTAAAAGCGCTGCAGCAGCTTAATGAGCGTGGTCTTGCCGGCGCCGGTGGGGCCGACGATGGCAATGGTTTGGCCGGGCTTAGCCTCGCAGCTAAAGTCGTGGATGATGGTCTTGTCGGGCGTGTAGCCAAACTTGACATGGTCAAACTCCACGTGGCCGGGGCGCTTCTCGGGAATCTGCGCGTCGGCCTTCTGCTCCTCCTCGGGCGCGGCCAGGAACTCAAAGACGCGCTCGGTAGCGGCAGCCATCGACTGCATCGTGTTGCTCACGTTGCCCAGCTGCTGCACGGGTTGCGTAAAGTTTCGAACGTACTGGATAAAGCTCTGGATGTCGCCGGGCGTGGCATTGCCGGTCAGCGCGAGCTGCGCGCCCACCACGACGACGCCCACGTAGCCCATGTTGCCCACCAAGCTCATAAGCGGCATCATCAGGCCCGACAGGAACTGCGAGCGCCAGCCACTAATAAAGAGGCGGTCGTTTTGACGGTCGAACTCTTCAATCGAGGCCTCGGCGCGGTCGAACACCTGAATGACGTTCTGGCCGGCAAAGTCCTCCTCGATAATGCCGTTGACGGCGCCCAGAACCTGCTGTTGCTCGCGGAAGTACGGCTGCGAGAAGTGAATCATCACGGTCAAGATAATCGCGGCGGCCGGCAGCGTGAGCACGGTGACGCCGGTAAGCGGCAGGCTGATCGAAAGCATCATGACGAGCACGCCGATAATCTGCGTCACCGACGTGATGAGCTGCGTCACGCTCTGGTTGAGCGACTGACCCAGCGTATCGACGTCGTTGGTGATGCGGCTGAGTACGTCTCCCTTGCTGTGGCCGTTGAAGTAACTCATCGGCACGACGGCAACCTTGGCGGCGATTTCCTTGCGCATGCGGTAGCAGATCTTTTGCGTGACGCCGGTCATGAGCCAGCCCTGGACCAGGCTGCAGACAGAGCTCGCCAGATACAGGCAGAGCAAAAAGCCGAGCGTCTTGGCGATCCAGTCAAAGTCAACGTCGCCGGTGCCGTTGACCTTGGCGACCAGGCCTTCGAACAGCTTGGTCGTAACCTGGCCGAGCACCTTGGGTCCCACAATGTTAAAGATGACCGAGCACACGGCAAAGGCGACGGCGGCAAACACGGCAATCTTGTGTTGGCCGATATAGCCGAGCAGCTGCCTCATGGTGCCCTTAAAGTCCTTGGCCTTTTCGCCGCGACGCATGCCGCCCATGCGGCCCATGGGACCACGTTGGCGGGTGGGCTTGGGAATCTGAGTCTTGGTCTCGTCTGCCATTAGCGCTCGCCTCCTTCCATGACGGCTGCAATTTCTTCTTGGGTAAGCCCCAGCTCCTCGGCGGAAAGCTGCGACTGTGCGATCTCCAGATACGCCGGGCAGCTGCGCAGCAGCTCCTCGTGCGTGCCGGTGCCCACTACGTGGCCGTCGTCGAGCACGATGATCTGGTCGGCGTGCATGATGGTCGCGATGCGCTGGGCTACGACCACGAGCGCGGCGTCGGTAACGTTTTTGGCCAGCTCCTCGCGTAGGCGCGCGTCGGTCTTGTAGTCGAGGGCACTAAACGAGTCATCGAACACCACGATCTCGGGCTTTTTGGCCAACGCGCGGGCGATGGCCAGACGCTGGCGCTGACCACCCGAAACATTGGAGCCGCCCTGGCTGATAGGGGAGTCGTACCCGTCCTCGCGCTCGGCGATAAAGTCCTCCGCCTGGGCGACGCGTGCTGCCTGGCGCATATCCTCGTCACTCACCATGTCGCCCGCAAACTTGAGGTTGCTCTCAACGGTACCCGAGAACAGACGACCCTGCTGCGGAATATAACCGATGCGGCGGCGCAGCTCGGAAAGGGTCATGTCGCGCACGTCGATACCGTCGAGCGAAATGCTGCCGCCCGTGACGTCGTACAGGCGCGGAATCAGCTGCACGAGCGTGGACTTGCCCGAGCCCGTGGAGCCAATAATGCCGAGCATCTGACCGGCATGCGTGGTGAAGTTCACGCCGCTGATGACGTCGGCGCGGGCATCGGGATACTGGAAGCTCACGTCGCGGAAGGTGAGCTCGCCGCGCGGCGCGCTGGCAGCAGGCAGTTTGGGCGAGACAGGGTCGTTGATACTCGTAGGGCAGGTGACGACCTCTTCCACGCGCTCGGCTGCGACCTCGGCGCGGGGCAGGATGACCGAAACCATGGTGAGGATCATAAACGCCATGACGATCTGCATGGTATAGGAGATAAACGCCATCATGTTGCCGACCTGCATCACGCCGTCGGACACGCCCTGCGCGCCAAACCAGACGATAAGCACGGTGATGCAGTTCATGACGAGCATCATGAGCGGCATCATAAAGCTCATGGCGCGGTTGGTGTAGAGCTGCGTGGTCATCAGGTCGAGCGAAGCCTTGTCAAAACGCTCGAGCTCATGCTCCTCGCGGTTGAACGAGCGGATGGGCATAAGGCCGTCGAGCAGCTCGCGGGCGGTAAGGTTCACGCGGTCAACAAAGCTTTGCATCTTTTTGAACTTGGGCATGGTGAGGCCCATAAGCACGCCGACGACGGCCGAGACCGCGATGATGGCAACGGCGATGGTCCACTCCAGGCCGGTATGGTTGGCCAGGACGCGCATGACGGCGACGATGCCCATGACGGGGGCCATCAGACACATGCGGATAAACAGAGTTGCGGCCATCTGGATTTGCTGAATGTCGTTGGTGCAGCGGGTGATGAGCGAGGCCTGGCTAAACTTGCCCACCTCGGCCGGCGAGAAGTGCATAACCTTGTTGAAGGTCTCGCGGCGCAGGTCGCGGGCGATGGAGCAGGCGGTGCGCGAAGCCACGGCACCGGTCAGGATGGTGGCGACGAGCGAGATCAGGCACAGACCAAACATCGTGGTCGCCATGCGGCCCAGGTAGGCGTTCTGCACGTCGGCGGGGTCGATGCCCTGCGCCTTGTACTCGTCTTGCACATAGCTCACGGCGCGTTGGGTCACGATGGAACCCGACATGGAGCCCATTTTGTCCGCCATATCGTTGGCGCCCTCCACGAGCTTGCCCTGGTCGATTAGGCCGCCTTCAACGCCTAGACGCAGACCCTTCATGGTGATCTTACCGCCGTCGGCATCAATCTGCTTTTGCATGTTCTGCGCCGCTGCGGCTTTCTGCTGCATCTCGGCGAGCTGCTCGGGCGTCATCGCTGCCATTTGCTCGGGCGTGGGCATGGCCTGAGCGCCGCTGTTGTCTTTCTCACCGGACGAGCCCATCATGCCGCCCATGGAGTTGGCATCGATGCCCTGGTTGAACGAAAGGACGACAGTCTCAGGCAGGCTCATGATGTCGGCAATCTTGCCGCCGTCGGCACGCTCCTCCTCGGCGCCCTTGTACGTTCGAATGCCGTTATTGTCCGCCTTGCTAAACACGGCCTCCACAGCCTTGGCGTCCTTATCGCTCATAAAGAGTTCGAGGTCGTCGAGCGATTCGGCACGGATGGTGTCGGGCACGGGCGACGCGATGCCGCCTTGCTGCACACCCACGTCGACGATGTCGCTCATATAGGTAGGCAGCGCCAGATCGGCGTTGCAGCTGATTACGATAAGTACGATAGCTGCGAACAGTGCCAGGATATGTTTTTTAAAGAGCTTGAGAATCCTCACTCGGCATCTCTCCTTTCTTGATTGCGGTCGATAATTTCGTTGGCACGTCTTAGAAGGCGCACCATCTCTTGGGTATCTGTTTCGCCAAGCTGCTCGAGGAAGGCCGCGGTGCGGTCCTCGAATTCCCGACGTTTGATTTCGATAACCTGGAATCCTTTGTCGGTCACCGTGACGTGTACGCGACGACGGTCGGTCTTTGAGTGCTCGCGCTCGACCCAGCCCTTGGCCTCGAGGGCGCGCAGGATATTGGCGATGCGGGCGCTCGAGACCCAGGCACGATCGGCGAGTTCGCTCGGCGTGAGCGAGCCGCCGGCGCGCATGAGGGCGCGCATGACGGCCATCTCGCCACCCAGAGCCTGGTCGGCAAAGCGCGAAACGCGCTGGTGCATGCTGCCAAACTCGGTAAAGAGCTGACGCCCAAGCTCATGGAAATCGGTATCTTCCACCGAAAACCCCTAACACTAGAAACTATTTTCGGTGAAAGATGATACCCCCGCCCAGGCATTCCATTCGGTAGATTTCTAGGCATGTCCCAAAAATCTACTTGGCCGCTAGGCAATATAAAGAGCGTATAAAGAATTAAAATAATTCAATAATTGTAACGTTTCAAAGAACTATTATGCCCGCGGTTAGGCGAGGGGTTGTCACCACCATGACGACTGGGACTCATATAATCGCCACGTGCGATGCTCCAACTTCCCGCAAGGAGACACCTTACATAAAGGGGGATGGAGTCATGGCATTTGACTTCACGGGCAAGACCGCGATTGTCACGGGCGGCACTCAGGGCATTGGCCTCGAGATTGCCAAGGGCATCGTCGCGGGCGGCGGACACGTCGCGCTCATCGCAAGGAACGCTGCTAAGGGCGAGGCCGCGGTGGCCGAGCTTGGCGAGGGCAACAAGTTCTATCAGCTCGATGTCGCCGATGCACCCAAGGCGCGCGAGACTGTCGAGCAGATTTTTACGGACCTGCCGCAAACCAACATCCTGATCAACTGCGCTGGCGTCATCAGCACCAAGAAGTTCGATGAGATCGATGACACCGAGTGGCGTCGCACCATCGACATCAACCTCAACGGTACCTTTACCATGATGAATGCCGTGTACCCGCACTTTAAGGCGGCCCATGCCGGCACTATCGTCAACGTGAGCTCTGTTGCCGGCAAGATCGGCGGCGGCCTGCTCGGCACCGCGGCCTACGCGAGCTCCAAGGCCGGCGTCAACGGTCTAACCAAGGCAGTCGCCAAGGAAGGCGGTAAGTTCGGCGTCCGCTGCAACGCTGTATGCCCGTCGCTCACGCTTACCGATATGACCTCGATCCTCTCTGACGAGAACTCTCAGCGCATCATCAACGGTATTCCTCTGGGCCGCGCCGCCCAGGCCAGCGAGCCTGCGCAGATGGTGCTCTTCTTTGCCTCCGACCTCGCCAGCTTCGTTAACGGCGAGATCGGTGACTGCGACGGCGGCATCGTCCTGGACGGGTAATACCTCGCGACGATTATTCGGCGACGGCTCCTGCGACTCGGGACCGTCGCCTTCTTTCTGACATAGGCGCGTGCGGCTACGATTCGCATGCATCCAAAGGAGATATATATGAGTGAATCGACTGCGGTGGAGGCGCCGGCGGCAAAGGAGCCGTTCTTTAAGATGTCCTCCATCCCGGGTGCCAATATCTTGGTGCCGCTTCTGTTGGGCTGCCTGCTCAACACGCTATTCCCCGACCTGTTCAAAACGCTCGGCAGCTTTACGCTTGGCATGACCCAGCAGGGTGCAAGCCCGCTCGTTGGCGCCTTTTTGCTCATCGTCGGTACGACGATTTCGTTTAAGAGCGCTCCTGCCGCCGCTGCCCGCGGCGCCATTATCATTGCTGTCAAGCAGATCGTGGTCGTTGCCGTGTCGCTGCTCATCCTTTATGTATTCAACGACAACTTGTTTGGTATCTCGGCCATGGTGATGCTGGCCGCTTGCACGGGTGCCAACAACGCTATGTACGCTGGACTGATGGGCACCATGGGCAACGAAGCCGAGCGTGGTGCCGTCGCAATCACCACGCTGGTTGTCGGCCCTCCGGTCACGATGATCGTGCTCGGCGCTGCCGGTCAGGCTCCGATCGGCTGGTCGCTCGTGGGCGCCATCCTGCCGATCGTCGTCGGCATTATTCTGGGCAACCTGTTCCCCAGCTTTAAGAAGATGATGGCACCGGCACTTTCCGCCATCATCGTGCTCGTCTTCTTTGCCATGGGCTCGACCATGACCTTTGGCCAGCTCATTAATGGCGGTCTTCCCGGTATTCTGCTCGGCGTGATCTGCTCGGTGGTCTTTGCAATTCCCGTCATCGCGGTCGATAAGCTCACGGGCGGTACGGGTGTCGCAGGTGCGGCCATTTCAAGCTGCGCCGGAGCCAATGTGGCCACGCCTGCTGCCATGGCAAGCGTCAATGGGGCCATGTACGGTGGCGCCGTGCTCGCGACGGCTACGGCACAGGTTGCTGCCTGCGCAATCGTGACGGCTATTTTGACCCCGCTGGTCACCAGCTGGTGCTACAAGCATTTTGGGGGCCAGGGCAACGGCGATAGCAAGGCAACGACCGACAAGGCCGCCGCAGCCGCCTAATGCCAAGCGGCAATCAAAGCTAAAAACTAGCTACGCCACAGGGCGGCCACGGGGGATCCCGCGGCCGCCCTGCAGTTTCTGTAGGGTCTCTGGGACACTTTACCCTGCTAAAGCTGGCATAACAGCTAGAGCGAAGGTCGTACAAAGGCAAGGAAAAATAACATACAAATCGGTGAACGGTAGTTGTTCGCGCTCGCATTTCCTGCGGGTTTGTAAAAAACGCCCTTATGATATAAAAAAAGAAACATATAACAGCCCAGATGGAGAGGGTCGCTATGTTATCCTTCTCAAACGGGTGAAATCTTGGGTTTTGGGTTGTAGTTCCAAGGTGGATAAACGTTTTCCCTGCACCAACGTGTGGTGAAGAACGGAAGAAGCCGGTAGTGCAAGCCGAACATTCAAGAATTCAATAAGCAGCGGTGTGAGAGAGCGCCGCATTACACGTAACTAGGAGCGTGGTTACACAATGCAGGAGGCATGGGAAGGCTTCAAGGAAGGCATCTGGACGGGAGAGGTTGACGTCCGAGACTTCATCCAGAAGAACTACACCCCCTATGAGGGCGACGAGTCATTCCTCGTCGGTCCGACCGAGCGTACCAAGGAGCTGTGGGGCGAGGTTCTCGACCTGCTGCTCAAGGAGCGCGAGCAGGGCGGCGTCCTCGATATGGACACCAAGACTGTCACGGGTATCGTGAGCCACCCCGCTGGCTACATCGATAACGCCCACCGCGAGAAGGAGACCATTGTTGGCCTCCAGACTGACAAGCCGCTCAAGCGCGCGCTGCACGTCAACGGTGGTATCCGCATCGCTTGCCAGGCTGCCAGCCAGCACGGCTACAAGGTCGACGAGAACGTTGTCGAGCGCTACACCTTCGAGCGCAAGACCCACAACGCCGGCGTCTTCGATGTCTACACCCCCGAGATGCGTGCTTGCCGCTCGGCTCACATCATCACCGGTCTGCCCGATGGCTATGGCCGCGGCCGCATCATCGGCGACTACCGTCGTGTTGCCCTGTACGGCGTCGACTACCTGATCAAGGACAAGGAGGCCCAGAAGGCTTCCACCCCGACGGTCATGACCGCCGACAACATCCGCGATCGTGAGGAGCTGCAGGAGCAGATCCGCGCCCTCGGCGAGCTCAAGATGATGGCCGAGACCTATGGTTTCGATATTTCCAACCCTGCTACCAACACGCAGGAGGCTATCCAGTGGATGTACTTCGCCTACCTCGCTGCCGTCAAGGAGCAGAACGGCGCTGCTATGTCCATCGGCCGTACCTCTACGTTCATTGACATCTACGCTGAGCGCGACCTTGCCAACGGTACCTTCACCGAGGAGCAGATCCAGGAGTTCGTGGATCACTTCATCATGAAGCTCCGTATGGTCAAGTTTGCCCGTACCCCCGAGTACCAGGCCCTGTTTACCGGCGATCCGCAGTGGGTCACCGAGTCCATCGGCGGCATGGGTGTTGACGGCCGTACGCTCGTTACCAAGATGAGCTACCGCTACCTGCACACGCTCGAGAACATGGGCACCAGCCCCGAGCCCAACATGACCATTCTGTGGTCGACCCGTCTGCCCGAGAACTTCAAGAAGTTCTGCGCCAAGACTTCTGTCGCCAGCTCCTCGATTCAGTACGAGAACGACGACCTTATGCGCGTTTACCACGGCGACGACTACGGCATCGCCTGCTGCGTGTCCTCCATGCGCATCGGCAAGGAGATGCAGTTCTTCGGCGCCCGTGCCAACCTGGCCAAGTGCCTGCTCTACGCACTCAACGGCGGTGTTGACGAGGTTTCCAAGAAGCAGGTCGGCCCCAAGTACCGCGCCGTCGAGGGCGATACGCTCGATTACGACGACGTTGTGGCCAAGTACAACGACATGATGAAGTGGCTCGCTGGCGTGTACGTCAACTCGCTGAACATCATTCACTACATGCACGACAAGTATTGCTACGAGCGCATCCAGATGGCTCTGCACGACAAGCACGTGCACCGCTGGTTCGCTACGGGCATTGCTGGCCTTTCCGTCGTGGCTGACTCCCTGTCCGCCATCAAGTACGCCAAGGTCCACCCCGTCCGTGATGAGAACGGCATCATCGTCGACTTCGAGACCGAGGGCGAGTTCCCCAAGTACGGTAACGACGACGACCGCGTCGACCAGATCGCTCATGACGTTGTGCACCAGTTCATGGAGTACATCCGCATGAACGACACCTACCGCAACTCCGTGCCCACGACCTCGGTTCTGACCATTACCTCTAACGTCGTGTACGGTAAGAAGACCGGCTCCACGCCCGACGGCCGCAAGGCTGGTCAGCCGTTCGCCCCGGGTGCTAACCCCATGCACAAGCGCGATAGCCACGGCGCCATCGCTTCGCTGTCTTCGGTTTCCAAGCTCCCGTTCCGCGATGCTCAGGACGGCATCTCCAACACCTTCTCCATCATCCCGAGTGCGCTCGGCAAGGAGGACCAGGTGTTCTTTGGCGATATCGACCTTGATCAGCTGGGCGAGTAACTATTGTTAGTGCTATACTAACAATAACGATTACTGATTAGTGCGCCGGTTTCGGCCGGCGCCTATCGATCGAAGGAGACACATTATGAAGGTTTCTGAAGTTTCCGAGACTCAGGCCGATAACCTGGTCCACATGCTCGACGCTTACGCCGAGAAGGGTGGCCACCACCTGAACATCAACGTCTTCAACCGTGAGACGCTGCTCGACGCTCAGGCTCACCCCGAGAAGTATCCGCAGCTGACCATCCGCGTTTCCGGCTATGCCGTGAACTTCCACACGCTCACCAAGGAGCAGCAGGACGAGGTCATTTCGCGTACCTTCCACGACAAGTTCTAAAGGGTTCAACTCCTGTAGGATTACTGGGGCCGGTTTTGGGTTATTTCCCAAAACGTCCTCGGACATGCAAAGAGGCTCCGCTGCGCGCGTTGCGCGGCGGAGCCTCTTTGCGTCCTGCGGGATGTTTTGGAAAATAACCCAAAACCGGCCATGTGGGGTCCTTTGGAGTCACCCTTTAGGCGGAACTCTCCTAATTATTTGGATGAGTCGTTTACTTACTTGTACTGTTACCGTCTTCCCGCTCTTGTTGGGGTATGCTTTGTTCGTATGTAAACGTATGACATGTTGATGGGGGAGGGTGCTATGGCTCGCGAGGGCGCTCGTTCTAAGGATTCTGCTAAGCCTGGCATCAAGGAAGTTGCAGCGGTGGCGGGGGTTTCGCCTACTACGGTATCTCGCGTGCTTAATAATCGCGGCTATATTAGCCAAGAGACCCGCGATAAGGTCCATGCCGCGATGGAGCGCATCAACTATACGCCCAACGATATCGCCCGTGCCATGCTCAACGGTCGCCTGAATCTTATCGGTATGATCGTTCCCTTTGTGAGCAGCCCGTTCCATGCTCAGGTTGTGCAGGCGGTCGAGCGCACGTTAGCGGAAAACGGCTTTAAGATGTTGCTGTGCAACAGCGCCAATCGACCTGATCTTGAGCGTTCCTATATCGACATGCTCCGCCGCAATATGGTCGACGGCGTAATCGTCAACTCCCTCAATATCGGTGCTGAGGCATATGCCGAGATGGGCTTGAGCCTGGTTGGCATCGACTGCGATCTTGGCGAGGGCTCTGTCCAGATTGCAAGTGACAGCTATGGCATCGGCGAGCTCGCCACGCGCCGTCTGATTGATGACGGCTGCAGGCGTATCCTGTGCCTGCGCAGCAATAGCCGCATGCGCATGCCTGCCAATAAGCGTACCGATGCCTACCTCGATGTTGTTGAGCAGGCCGGTTTGTCCGCGCTTGTCCGTGAGGTTGAGTTCGTTAAGCCCGACGACGAAAAGGGCGCGGTCGTTGCGAAGATCCTCGATGAGAACCCCGATATTGACGGCATCTTTGCGGGAGACGATACGATGGCGGCCATCTGTCTCAACGTGATGAAGCAGCGTGGCTTGAGCGCTCCAGACGATATTAAGGTCGTGGGCGCGGATGGTGCCCGCCGAACTATGACGTTTATGCCTGACTTAACAACCGTACGTCAAGATATCGATCGCATCGGAGAGCTCGCGGCGCAATCCATCATCGCTCTTATTAACGGCGATAATCCCGAATCGAATATCAAGCTCCCCGTTGAACTCATTGAGGGCAAAACCGCGTAGTTCATCCTGTGCCAAAAGAATTCCTCAAACGCCTCTGATGACCGTTCGCCGGCATATGTCAACCGTTTACCGACGACTGGAACTGCGAAAAGACGTATTGATATGAAAACGTTTGACATATGAAAACGATTGACATATCTTGCCATTGTACCGAGTTAGTATGTCGTGGAAAGGAAGTCTCGGATGCACAAGGTGTATTACCAGCCTGAGGGAATTTGGGTAGGCGACATCATGCCGTACGGCGAGGACGGCACGTTCTATCTCTATCATCAGCGTGACACGCGTAACCCCGAACCTTTCGGAGAGCCGTTTGGCTGGGCACTCGCTACGACCAAGGATTTCGTCAACTACAAGGACTTTGGCGAGAGCCTTGAGCGCGGCGGCGACGAGGAAGTCGACCAGTACATTTATGCCGGCACGGTGTTTAAGGTGGGCGACAAGTACCATGCGCTCTACACTGGTTGCAATCGCGATAAGGTCCGCGCACGTTTGATGAAGCAGGTTCTTCTTCACGCAACGAGCGACGACGCCGTCAAGTGGGAGAAGAACATCGCCGAGACGCTGCTTCCGCCCCAGGAGGGTTACGATGACCGCAACTGGCGCGATCCCTTTGTGCTTTGGGATGAGGAGAACGAAGAGTACATGCTCATCCTCGGCACGCGTGTGGGCGAGGACAAGCGTCTGATGACCGGCCGCCTGGTCAAGTTCACCTCCAAGGATCTGACCAACTGGGAGTTCCAGGGCGACTGGTGGAACCCAGGCCTGTACACCATGTTTGAGATGCCTGATCTCTTTAAGATGGGCGACTGGTGGTACCTCGTCTTTTCCGAGTACAGCGACGGCAACAAGACCCGTTACCGCATGTCCAAGTCCATCAACGGTCCTTGGATTACCCCCGCTGACGACTCCTTCGACGGCCGCGCGTACTACGCCGCTCGCACCGCATTCGATGGCGAGCGTCGCGTTCTCTTTGGTTGGGTTCCTACGCGTGACGAGGGCGGCGACCCCAGCTCTTACCTGTGGGGTGGTACCTTCATGCCCCTCGAGATCGTTCAGCGTGCCGACGGAACGCTCGGCACCAAGCTTCCCGACAGCATGCTCGGCGCCTTTGGCGAGGGCAAGGCTGTCGAAGCCTTCGAGCTCTCCTGCGAGTCGGGCAAGGTCGAGCAGGTTTTGTCTGCAGACGCCGGCTCCACCTACTTGCTCGATACCGACATTGAGCTCGGCGGTAACGCTGCCGGCTTCTCGGTCAAGTTCGCCGAGGACGCCGAGACCGGTCTTGCCTATGAGTTCCGCGCCAACCTGCGCGAGGGCAAGCTCGAGTTCACGCCGGCTCCCCAGTACCCGTGGTTCCAGGTCAACAACATGGGCCTCGAGCGTCCGTTGTTCTTTAAGGGCGAGGGCACTCATCATGTGCGCCTGGTCGTTGACGACGATATCGCGACCATCTTTGTCGATGATGTTGCGCTCAACGCTCGCTTCTGCAACAAGCAGGGCCAGGGTGTGGCGCTTACCGTCACCGACGGTGCGCTCAAGTGCGCAAACGCAACGATCGCGTCTCTGTAGCGGCAACGAACCGTTTTATGATTTAGAAAAGGAATGGAGAGGAACATGGACTACAAGGCAGTGTCCCAGCAAGTCGTCGACAACGTCGGCGGACTGGAGAACATCGAGGGCGCCACGCATTGCGTGACCCGTCTGCGTCTGGTGCTCAAGGATACGAGCAAATACAACAAGGCCGAGCTCGAGAACATCGATGGCGTCAAGGGCGTGCTGTACAACAGCGGCCAGCTCATGATCATCTTCGGTACCGGTACCGTCAACAAGGTTTACGATGAGTTTATGGCTCTGACGGGCGTTAAGGAGATCAGCGCTTCCGAGGTCAAGGGCGCCGAGGCGGACAAGAAGGGCAAGTTCTTCTCGGTCCTCAAGGTATTCTCGGACATCTTTATCCCCATCATTCCCGCCTTCGTCGGCGCTGCAATCATCATCGGCCTTAAGTCGCTGATCGTTGCCAACGGCCTCTTCGGCATGGAGGGCAGCCTCGCCGATCACAGCGAGTTCCTCAAGAACCTCGCAAGCTTCTTTGCCATTATCGCCACCACCTTTGACTACCTGCCTGTCCTGGTTATGTATAGCGCGGTCAAGCGTTTTGGCGGCAACCCGATCCTGGGCATCCTCGTCGGTATCGTCATGGTTCACCCGAGTCTTATGAACCGTAACACGTTCGTTATGGACCCGACGGGTGCTGAGTACTGGAACTTCGGTCCGCTCTCCATCCCCATGGTTGCTTTCCAGGGCGGCGTGTTCCCTGCAATCCTGACTGCCTGGTTTATGGCCAAGGTCGAAAAGATTGCCCAGAAGTACATCCCCGAGGTCGTCTCGTTTGTCTTTGTCCCGACCGTTACCCTGATTCTTGCTAACGTTGCCCTGTTCACCGTGTTCGGCCCGCTCGGCAACCTGATCGGCGACGTCCTCGCTGGCGTAATCGATGTCCTGTACAACAGGATGGGCGTCTTTGGTGCCTTTGTCTTCGCCGCGTTCCTGCAGCCGCTCGTCGTTACCGGTACGCATCAGTTCATCCAGGGTATCGAGGCAAACCTCGTTGCCACGACTGGCTTCAACTACATCCAGGCCATCTGGTCGGTCTCCATCATCGCCCAGGGCGGCGGCGCCATCGGCATGTACCTCATTCACAAGAAGCACTCCAAAGAGCGCAACATCTGCATGTCGTCCTTTATTCCGACGCTGGTCGGTATCTCCGAGCCCGCTATCTTCGCTGCAAACATGCGCTATTCGATCATTCCGTTCATCTGCGCATGCATCGGTGCAGGCTGCGGCGGTGCCTTCGTGAAGTTCTTTGAGGTGCGCGCCATCGGTCAGGGTCTGACCGGTGTGCTTGGCCTGCTCATCGTTACGCCCGAGACTCTCGTGTGGTATGTGGCTGGTAATCTCATCGCCTTTATCGTGCCGATCGTCTTGATCTTTGCCTACAACAAGGCAAAGGGCGTTCCGACCACCGATGAAGAGGGCGCTGGTGCTGGCTTCGATGTCAGCTTCTAGTTGAGCCGTTCAGCGTAATGTGCGGATAAGTCCATTTGAGGAAGGGCGCTCGGCTCGTGCGAGTCGAGCGTCCTTCCCTATAGACGAGAAAGTCAATGGCGATGTTTAATCAAAAAAATAAGGTGACACGCGCGGACTATGAGCAGTGGCGTGCCGGACAGGATGAGACGGCTGGTCGCATCGCGTCCGACCCCGATAGGCTCCTGTTCCATGTGGAGCCTGAGCTTGGCTGGCTCAACGACCCCAACGGTTTGGTTCAGATTGGTGATACGTATCACATCTATCATCAATACGATCCGTTCGATGCTGCGCATGGCGGTCCAGTGCTTTGGAACCATCTGACGACAAAGGATTTTGTGACGTACGAGAATCATGGCTCCGTGCTGTTCCCCGATTCCGATTTGGATTCGAACGGAGCGTATTCTGGTTCTGCCTTTGTACGCGATGGCAAGATTCACTACTTCTATACCGGCAACGTCAAGCATTTTGACCGCGATGATTACGACTACGTGTTGACGGGTCGTGAGCAAAACCAGATTCATATGGTTGCCGAGAATCCCGACGAATTGGGCGAGAAGTGCATAGCTGTTGGACCGGTCGATTACCCCGACGATATCGGTACGCACGTGCGCGACCCCAAGATCCTTGAGCACGACGGTATCTACTACATGGTTCTGGGCGCTCGTACGAAAGACGATCGCGGCTGCGTGCTTGTCTATACCTCGCGCGATCTAGAGGACTGGAACTATGCGACGCGTATTGAGCTGGGCGAGAAGTTTGGCTTTATGTGGGAGTGCCCCGATCTGTTTGAGCTCGATGGTGAGCTTATTCTCGTTTGCTGTCCGCAGGGTGTGCCTGCCGATGGATGGCGTTACCGCAATCCGCATCAGTGCGTGTGGTTCTCCATCGAGGCCGATTGGGAGGCGCCGAGCTTTAAAATCGTCGGGCAGGGCATGCCCCCGATGGTCGATGCCGGTTTTGATTTCTATGCTCCGCAGTCCTTTGAGGATGCTGCAGGCCGGCGTTTGATGATCGGATGGTCGGGTTGCCCCGACGCGACGGCAGAAAACCCGACGGTGGCGCGCGGGTGGCAGTGCGCGTTGACGGTGCCGCGAGAGCTGAGCATGCGCGATGGTAAGCTCTGCCAGCAGCCGGCGCACGAGATTGAGAGGATGCGCGGCGACTGCGTTCGCGCGACAGGCGGTGAAACCGTTGAGGAGCCGGGCCGCCTGTTTGATGTTGTGGTTTCCTGTGAGGGCGCCAAGATGGTCGAGCTCGAAATCCGCAAGGGTGTCTTTGTGCGCTATGCAGACGGGATGCTTACCCTCGACATGGGTGACGAAGGCTATGGGCGCGACCAGAGGTCGATCGAGCTCAGCGAGCTTCGCGACCTGCGCGTGCTTTCGGACACTACGATGGTCGAGATTTTTGCAAATGGCGGCGAGGCGGCACTTACGAGCCGTACCTATTCGCCGGCGGTTCCGGCGATGGGGTTGCATGCCGAGAGTGCGGCGTCGATGGATTTCTACCGCCTCGCGCATTAACCATGCGTGAGGCACGATTGGACTTGCTGGGCGGAATGTGTTGCAGTTGCCGCAGCGAACTACCGTTTATCGCGTATAGCTACCGTTTGCGGGATAAGTAACACTCATTTATAAACCGTGTAAAATCTCAGCCAAGCACGGAGTTTTCCAGGGAGACGCTGTCCTTTGTTATGTGCAAGGGACGGCGTCTCTTTGGCGCTTGGACGCCGTTGTGCAACAGTGCGGCGGCGCGTGCCATGTATTGAAAAACCAATGTCGAGATGGGTCGTGATAAGAATGGGCAAGTACGTAATCGTGGTTGAATCTGGTTCGGATGTGACGCCAGAGCTCTGCGAACGCTACGGCATCGTGCGCGTGCCCATGCATGTCACGATTGGTGACGAGACCGTCGAGGACGGCTCGATCGATCCGCTCGAGATTTATTCGCGCTGCAACGAGTTTGGCGTGATGCCCAAGACCAGTGGCTGCGCACCGGCAGATTTCTCCCGTGTGTACGACCGCATTCACGCCGAGCAGCCCGACGCGACTATTCTGCATCTCGCGTATTCCGAGGCCACGACCTGCTCGCATCAGTCCTCAAAGATTGCGGCCCAGGGGCGCGACTACGTGTTCTCCATGGACACGCGCTTTGTCTCGGTGGGCCAGTCGCTCGTTGTCGTCGAGACCGCCAAATACATCGAGGCTCACCCCGATGCCACCGTCGACGAGATCTTTGCATTTACGAACTCCGTCATGGACCGCGTGCTGTTGGGCTTTGTTCCTACGGACCTTGCCTTCCTTAAGGCGGGCGGTCGCTTGTCCAACGTCGCGTTCCTAGGCGCCCATCTGCTCAAGATTAAGCCCTGCATTGAGGTGACGGGCGGCAAGTTCGTGGCGACTAAGAAGTTCCGCGGCTCTATGCTCAAGTGCGCCCGCGCCTTTATTGACCACATGGTTGCCAAGGGCGAGATCGACTACTCGCACATTGGCCTGGCGTATTCGGTGGGCCTTTCCCAGGAGCTGCGCGACGACATGGAGGTCTATGCGCATGACCTGGGCTTTAAGGATATTACCTGGACTCAGGTTGGCGGTGTCATCTCGAGCCATTGCGGCCCGACCGCCTTTGGCGCGGTGCTCACACTCAAGGCGTAACGCCTGGCGTCTATCGATTTCTATTGCCTCGGCGGCGGGCGGGTTGCGACAACCTTCCCGCCGCTTTTGCATGGGGCCAAATAGGACAATCCAATTGACCGCTAAACCGTTTCGCCATCAAGCATATAGGCTAGAATGACTCTGGCATTTATGTAGCTAAAACCAATGAGAGGCAAGGTAGCGGGAATGGCTGAGATGACGCTCGAGGGTGTGGACGCTCGTCCCGAGGACTCTGCGTTTGCCCTGGGCCGCGTACATTCGATTGAGACGATGGGAACGGTCGATGGGCCCGGCATCCGCTTTGTGGTGTTTGTTCAGGGTTGCCCCATGCGCTGTGCGTATTGCCACAACCCCGATACCTGGTCGGTTAACGGCGGCACCATGGTGACCGTCGAGCACCTGATGGACGAGTTCCAGAGCAACCATGAGTTTTACCGCAGCGGTGGTATTACGGTGTCCGGCGGCGAGCCGCTCCTGCAGCCCGCGTTTTTAGCCGACCTGTTCCGCGCCATGCACAATAACCCCGATGGTCGCGTGCATACCTGCTTGGATAGCTGCGGCTATGCGTTCGATCCCGCGCATCCTGAGAAGTTCGATGCCGTACTCAACGAGACCGACATGGTGCTGCTCGACATTAAGCATGCCGATCCCGTCGAGCATAAAAAGCTGACCGGTTGCGATCCCGCACGTATTCTGGCGTTTGGTGATGAGCTCGCGCGTCGCAAGATTAAGGTTGTTATTCGCCACGTGGTAGTGCCGGGTATTACCGATACGGTGGAGGAGTGCGAGGCGCTCGGTCGCCTGATCGCTCCATGGCACAACGTGGTGGGTTTGGAGATGCTGCCGTATCACACGATGGGTGTCGTCAAGTACGAGCAACTGGGCATTCCCTATAAGCTCGAGGGCGTGCCCCAGATGGATACCGCGCGCATGCCCGAGCTGCGCAACGCCGTCATGACGGGCATGAAAAAGCGCCGCGCGGAACTCAAAAACGCCATCGGCTAGCGAGCCATATTCGCTCCCCAAAGGCACTCATTGGGGACAGACTTAAATGAGTGCCCCTGGGCACCAAGTTGATTGTCAAAGAGCCCCGTCATGTTGCGGTGGAATAGTTCTTGTTTTTCGGCTTATGCCGCCCAAATAGGAACTATTCCACCGCAACTGCGTTTTGGGCAAAGATACGCAACAGAATCGGTGTTTTTGCATAGAAACGCCTTTTTATTGTTTAGAGACACCTTAAACGCGACTGAATATCTTTGGAAAGAAATGCCTGCTATCGACATCGATGGCCGTACCTATGTCATGAGCGTCATGACATCGATGCCATGGAGTGACCGTTCGAGCGAGGTTACGGCCGCGATTGCAAAGGCTCTGTTTGATACGCGAGCTGCACTGGCTTAGCGTGTTCGTTTGGCGAGGTCAAACAAAATGCTGGTACCATACCTTGGTTGAGAATTTCGTATAGGTTTGGGGAATGGTATGGCTACCATCGCGATTATCGGTGCGCTCGAAAAAGAGATCATGCAGATTAAGGAAGAGCTGAGCGACGTTTGCGAGGCACGGGAGGCAGGCTTGACCGTTGTGAGCGGTGAGCTCGACGGCCTGACAGTTGTCGCCACAACGGCGGGCATGGGCACGGTGAACGCCGCCGCTGCAACACAGCACCTCATTAGCAAGTATGCTCCGCAGGCTGTTGTGTTTTCGGGCATTGCGGGCGGTTTGAACCCCAAGCTCCATATCGACGACGTGGTCATTGGCAAACGCCTACGCTATCTGGATACCGATACCGCGCTTATCGCCGAGTCCGCACCGGGGCTCGAGGAGTTTGGCTCGACGCCTGCGCTGGTCGATATTGCTGCCGATGTGCTTACTGAGCGTGGGTTTGTCGATGCTTCGACAAATGCAGCCGCTTCGAACGAGGGCACCAAGCAGTTCCTGGTCGGCACGATTGCCACGGGTAACCGTTTTGTGACGGGCGCCGTCATGCGCAATGATGCTATCGAGGCGACGCATGCCGATTGTGTCGGTATGGAGGGCGCGGCGATTGCCCATGTCGCAACTAAAAATGGTGTCGATTGCCTGGTGCTGCGCGCTATCAGCGATAATTGTGACGAGGCGTACGATGCGATTTGCGACCGCGAGTTCGACCTGTTCGAGTATGCCCGTACCGCGAGTGGCATTACGCTCGATATCGTTCGCCGTATCGCTGCTATCTACTAACGCGCTCTTTTGTAAGAACCTACGACCAAGGAGTGTCCATGGCCGATTCCATTAACTACCAGCTTGCCAAGTTCGTCGCCAGCTACGGCAAGGTTTCGCAGATTCCCGAGTCCACCTGTCCCGAGGTGAGCTTTGTCGGTCGCTCCAACGTGGGCAAGTCGTCGATTATGAACAAGCTCTTTGGCCGCAAGAACCTGGTCAAGGTTTCCAGTACGCCGGGCAAGACGAGCAATATCAATTTCTTCGAGGCCGACGACGTGCATTTTGTGGACCTGCCGGGCTACGGTTTCGCCCGTCGTTCCAAGGCCGAGCGCGACCGCTGGGCCGAGCTCATCGGCGATTTCTTCGACTCCGAGCGCAGCTTTAACTTGGTTGTGTCACTAGTGGACATTCGCCATGACCCCAGTAAGCTCGACCATGACATGATCGACTACCTGCAGGGCAACGAGTTCAACTTTATCGTCTGCCTCACCAAGGCCGACAAGCTCAGCCGCACCCAGCAGGCCCGCCAAGCTGCAGCTATCAAAAAGCAGCTCAACGTCCCTGCCGAAAACGTGATCATCACAAGCTCCCAGACCGGCACCGGCATCGACGAACTCAAAAAGCGCATCGCCGAGGCCTGCCTCTAGGGCATGCCGCACTGTCAAACAACTTTTGTCTATCTATATCACCCCAGTGATAGTTATTGGTAAACTATCACTGGGGTGATATTTTTGTTTGGAGGTCGATATGGAGCTTTGGCACGGGTCGGAGGTTGTTGTCGAGCATCCGTCGTTGGATAAATGCAGACAATTCAATGACTATGGGCGCGGGTTTTATTGCACGCCACATGAAGAAATGGCGATGGAATGGGCATGCCGGACCGAGTCGGATGGCATTGCAAATCGATATGAACTTGATTTAGATGGCCTTTCGGTCTTGGATTTAGAGTCTGGGGAGTTTTCAATCCTCAATTGGCTTGCGATTTTGGCCGACAACCGGGAGTTTAATGTCTCGACGCCGCTAGCACGCGACGGACTTCGATTTCTGCTTGATAACTGTTTGATTGATATTTCTTCTTACGACGTTATTCGGGGCTATCGTGCCGACGACTCGTATTTTTCTTTTGCAAGGCAGTTTGTTAATGGCATGATTTCGCTCCGACAACTTCAGCGCATTATGCGCCTGGGCGATCTAGGCATTCAATATGCTCTTATGAGTGAGCGCGCATTCTCGGCGATTAGATTCTGCGATTGGAAGCCGGCTTCGGGATCTGAGTTTTATCCCAAGCGTTTTGAGCGAGAGCAGAACGCTCGGCGCAAGTACTTGGACACGGTAAATGGATTTGATTCTGAAGGTATCGACATCAAGGATTTAATGGCGGGGAGGGTTGATTTGGATGATCCAAGAGTTAACGAGTTGTGGTCCGAGTAGGACGTACCCCGTCTACTACCTCGAGGACGCAATGAACAACCTTGGCGACTGCTTTGACTATGCCGTGAACGACTATGGAGCGGAAGGGTCCGAGATCGCTGAGCTCTTTTGCCTGAGCGGCGTAGCTCGCGAGTTTGAGCGCGGCAACGCATGGGTCGTATCGGGAAAATCAGGTGTTGAGCTGTTCGCACTTATCGCCGAAAGGTCGGGATATCAAAGCGGGTCTATACCGGACCGCACCTATCGTTTTGAGAAGACGCCGGAGTATTGGACGGGCTGGATATTGGCATATCTGCAATGGCGTCTGGGCGAGTCTTTCGAAGACCTGCTGCATGCCGTTCCGTTCGATGCGCTGTGCAATATGTATTACCCCTGGCACGAAGCCTCAGAGGAGCGTGTGGCGCGTCTTGTTTGCGATATAGCGAAGAAAACACCTCGTCAAACCAAACTGGCGCTAGCAAGGAAGAGGCTTAAGAAAACCCAGCAAGACCTGGCATACGAATCGGGCGTATCACTCCGCTCAATCCAAATGTACGAGCAGCGCCAGAGAAACATCAATGAAGCTTCGGTAACAAGCGTAAGAGCCATAGCAAAAGCCCTCCACTGCAACATCGAAGATCTCCTAGAGCCAGTCTTCGAATACAAAGAAACCAGCGCAGCCTAACCCAATTTATTGCCGAGGTTTGTATCTAGTAAGCAATCCTTACCAGCAAGAGTCCCTACCAATAGAAAGCTGTTAGCGCCGGGCGATTTTAGCCGCTAATAGTCAAACGATTTTGACCAATCCCGGTCACCGAATAATGGCCACCGTGCCTCCCCGCCGCCACTACGCTGGTGGTGCCAACACGCCGGC
>CABUTO010000029.1 GCA_902494535.1 uncultured Collinsella sp. | reverse complement strand
GGCCTCGCTCGAAGAGCCCGATCGCCGCCTTCCTGGCCACGATGTCGTGCTTCACCCTCAAGTCGACACGCATAAAAAGCCTCCCATTTCTCATGTCCAAGAAATGGGAGGCAGTTCACACTACGTGCGGCGGGGGTTCTTTCGTCCTGCGGAGTGCGCCGGAAAGGAAGGTCGCCCTCGGGCCTGCGTTACCTCGGCGCTGCCGTTACGGGCAATATAGATCTGAATAAAGATGGTGCGCGGCCTATTGGCCGCGCTTTTGTTTTGGTTCGCGCCATGTGGGGGTGATGGCGACGTGCATTTTTGCGAGTATTCTGCAATCGAAGGCCCCTGCATACTGACCTCGGGCGAAAAAATCGGGATTTCTCGATGTTTTCTACGAATGATGGGCGGGGTTATGGGCTGACAGCGTTTGATTTGCGGGGATATTCGCGGTCTTTGGCATTTATCGTGGCGCCCGAAGCCCTTGGTTATGTTGAATACTCCCAAAAATGCACGGCGCCTTGAGGGGGACCTTTGCGAAAAAGGAAACCGCCCCGTCGAAGTATGCATTCGACGGGGCGGTTTATGCATATACCCGATTAAGGATGCGCTGTCAAACTACTAGAACTTGACGGTCGGGGCCTGGCGGGCTGCTTCAGCGGCCTCGAAGCCCTGGCGCTCCTTAAACTGGAAGATGCCGGCAAAGATGACGGCCGGGAAGGTCTGGATGGCGTTGTTGTAGCTAAGCACGCAGTCGTTGTAGCTCTGACGCGCGTAGCTCACCTTGTTCTCGGTGTCTTCGAGCGTGGCTTGGAGCTGCGTAAAGTTGGTGTTCGCCTTAAGATCGGGGTAAGCCTCGGCCACGGCGAAGAGCTGGCGCAGGGCGCCGGTCAGCACGTTGTCGGCTTCCATCTTGGCTTCGGGCGTGGTGGCGCTCACGGCGGCGTTACGCGCGTTGACCACGGCGGCAAGCGTATCTTGCTCGTGTTTGGCGTAGCCCTTGACGGTCTCGACCAGGTTGGGGATGAGGTCGTTGCGGCGCTGCAGCTGCGTATCGATGTTCTGCCAGGCGTTATCGATGCGGTTACGCTTGGTGACCATGTTGTTGTAGATGCCGGCGATGGCGCAGACAATCACAATGACAACAACGATGCCGATGATGACGGGAAGCATGATGTCTCCGTTTCGAATGGCCGCGGCGGCATGCGCCAGCTGCCGTTGGTATAACGCTACTAGTATACCCGCAACGTTTTGCCGTGCCGAACTTTCCGGTAAGCGTTATGTTTTCGGCGGGGTTGGCACCGGGGCAAAGCGCGCGAGGTACAGGTGTAAGATATGCGACAGATTGACGAGTGTTGTCTTTGTCCTGAGGATGGCGATACCAGTGGACCTTCGCATCAAGAAAACCTACCGCGCCCTGTTCGATGCCTTTACCGAGCTTCTCGAGGAGCATCGGTTTGAGGACCTGACGGTCGCCATGCTGTGCGACCGGGCCATGATTCGCCGCACGACGTTCTACAAGCACTTTCGCGACAAGAACGATTACTTTGCCTTTTATATCGATGAGCTCATGTCGGGCTTGCCGCAAAAACAGCCCGATGAGGCCGGCGCAGTGTCTGCCGAGGACGTGCGCGCGCTTCGGCACGCGATTTTGGACGATGCCATGGATTTGATTCTGACGCACGAGCGGCTCATGGATAACATTTTGGCAAGCAGCATGTCGGGCATGTTGACCAACGTTATTTGCGACCGCATTGCCCGCTCCATCCGCGAGCGTGTGATGAACGTGCTTGCCGAGGATGCCCTGGCCCCCGTGTCACTCGAGACGACGTCCGAGTTTGTCGCCGGCGGTATTATTCGTCTTTTCACGATATGGTGGGAATCGGGCCACGATCTTGAGCGTCGACCTGAGATAGCCGACGTGGTCGATGCGTTGTTTGAGCGGACCATGACACCGGTGCATCACTAGGAGTGGCGGAGAGAGGGGGATTCGAACCCCCGGAACGCTCTCGCGCTCAACGGTTTTCAAGACCGCCGCATTCAACCGCTCTGCCATCTCTCCGTGAGTCGTAATGATAGCATCGTTTTGAATTTGCAACAGGGAAGGCGAACGATGACGATCACCGAAATCGACGAGAAGTTCATGCGCGAGGCGCTGGCGGAGGCTCGCGCCGCCGCTGCGGTGGGCGAGGTGCCCATCGGAGCCGTAGTGGTGCGCGACGGCGAGATCGTCGCGCGGGCGCATAATCGTCGCGAGCTCGACCAGGATCCTTCGGCTCATGCCGAGTTTGCGGCCCTGTGCGCTGCCGCTCGGTCGCTCGGTCGCTGGCGCCTTTACGATTGCACGGTCTATGTAACGCTCGAGCCTTGCTGCATGTGCGCGGGTCTTATGGTCAACGCGCGCGTGGGACGCTGCGTGTATGGCGCGAGTGATGCCAAGGCGGGCGCGTTGGGATCCCTATACGATTTGAATGCCGACTCGCGCCTGAATCATCGGTTTAACGTGACGGCTGGGGTCCTGGCGGATGAATGCCGCGAGCTGCTGAGTAGCTATTTTGGCGGTCTGCGCGGAGCGGGTGGCGCTGATTGCGGTTGCGGTGCCGATCTTGAAGCACACGCCGCTCACGCCGCAGCGCTTGCAGGTGCCGGTGAGGATGCTGGCACGGCGGTTGACTTTGGCCCTGCGTGCCGCCGGCCTCGCCGTGTGCTGTTGGCGATCGACTCCTTTAAGGGCAGCGTGTCGAGTGCGCAGGCGGAGGCGGCGGTTGCCGAAGGCGTGCGCCGCGTTTGGCCCGATGCCGAGGTGCGCGCATTGCCGCTGGCAGATGGTGGCGAGGGAACGCTCGATGCCGTTGCCGCATGCGGCGGTGAGATTGTGACCTGCGAGGTTGCGGGACCCTTTGGCGATGGTGTGCCTGCCCGGATGTTAGTGGACGGCGAGCACGAGTCGGTTGTTATTGAGATGGCCGAAGCAGCAGGCATCGGGTACTCACCTTGCACGGAATCGGCGGCGCTGGCTGCTACAACCTATGGCGTGGGCGAGCTGATGCTCCGTGCAGCTCGTGTCGGGGTAAAGACTATCTATATTGGCTTGGGCGGCAGTGCCACCAACGACGGTGGCGCCGGCATGCTGCAGGCGCTGGGCGCGCGTGTGGTCGATGATCAGGACTGCGATGTCGCCCCCGGTCTTGCGGGCCTTGAACACGTGTCGAGTATCGATTTGACGTCAGCGCTTCGTGCACTGAGCGGCGCTCGTATCGTTGTGCTTTCGGATGTCGAGAATCCGCTCGTGGGACGCCGCGGTGCGCTGGCGGTGTTTGGCGGGCAGAAGGGCCTGCCGACGGATGACGCTGAGGCGCTGCGCAGGTACGACAGCTGGATGGTCGGCTACGGTCGCCTGCTCGATGCGGCAATTACCGGGGTGCGGGCTCAGGGATTGTTGCGCGTGCCCGAGGGTGCTCGGACATTTGGCTCGGTGCTCGGAGTGCCCGGTGCCGGTGCCGCAGGCGGCCTGGGTGCCGCGCTGCTGGCGCTCGGGGCGGAGCTGCGTTCGGGCGTGGAGACGGTGCTCGATCTCGTGGGGTTTGACGAGCGCGTGCGCGATGTCGACCTGGTCATAACGGGCGAGGGCAATATGGATGAGCAGTCCGCCGCCGGTAAGGCGCCGGTGGGTGTGGCTCGCCGCGCCAGGCGATATGGCAAGCCGGTGGTCGCCGTCGTGGGCGGCCGTGCTGACAACCTGAACGCGGTATATGAGCAAGGTATCGACTTGGTACTGCCGATCTGCCGCAAGCCCATGCCTCTCGACCAGGCGCTCAATCCTCAGGAAGCCACAACCAACCTCATCTTCGCCGGTGAGTCAGCCGCCCAAGCCTACGACCTCGCTCGCCTCTAAAACCCATCCCCTCGATAAGTTGCGGTGAAATACGGAGCGTTTTTGCCTTAAAGGGGCCAATTCAGTCCGTATTCCACCGCAACTTCGAGAATGTCCATTCGAGGCTGGCTGCCTTGGGTCTCGAGCCGGACCGTCTGTCATGAAATGTGGCAATCTACTACGTTTAACGGAACACCCTCGACCATCCCGGATTTTGTGAAATTAAAACCGCAGGTAGAAAGCTTGCCGATTTTCGAAAAAGCCGGCTATGGTTGACCCCTGTGGCCTAAACGTAGTAGATGGGCCCTTTCTGTGGTGCGGCACCAAGCCGGTCATTTTGGGATGGGACTATTTTGACTACTCATTGGCTGCTCTGACAATCGGGCTGCAAAAGTAGTCAAAAAAGCCCCGTCCCAAATTAGCTACCTTGCTCTGGCGGGCGGGAGCAGGTAAGATATACCGAGCGCCTAGCGCGTTCGATGGGTTCGGATGACGACATGTTCCGAATCTGGTCAGGTCCGGAAGGAAGCAGCCATAAGGAGCCTCTGTCGGGCATCCGAATCCATCGAGCGCACGGGCGCTTTTTGGTGCCGCGACATGGCCCGGCCGGCGACGAGGTATTTGGTGTCTCGCTGGTCCTCGGCTTCGCCTGCGGGATCGCTCGACTACCAAACACCTCGCCGCCGGCCGGGCCCCGTCGTCCAAAAATCACCCGTAAAGGCGCGTTTATCTAATTTAATCTATCCCTTGCGGAATGCGGCTTGCTGGTGTTGTCTGGGCATTGATGGCTGCGTGGTTCAAGAGACGGCGGCATTACCATTTGTTTTTTCAAGTAAAGAGGTCCGTTTCCCTGGGTTGGGGAAACGGACCTCTTTTTGTCTCTTGGCTTGTGGATTGGCGAAGACAATAACCGCTGGCAGCTATTTTGAGTTCTTGATGCGGCGTGTGGCTGTGGCGGTTATTCCGAGTCCCATGGCGGCGATTCCTGCGAGTGCTATTGCGCTCGGTGCTGTGTCGCCCGTGTTCGCGAGCTTGCCGGCGGTCGTATTTGCTTGCTTGCCGCTGCTCGAGTTCGCCTGCTTGGTGGAGCTTGGTAGGGCGTCTTTGCCGGTTGCAGGTGAGGCAACGGGCGGTGTCGCCTCGGCGGGTTGCGTTGAGCCGGAGGGGGGCGTCGTCTCGGTCGGTTTCGTTATCTCGGGCGAGGTGGCCTTGTCTGCCGCGGCTTTCGCCTCTTCGTATGCCTTGCAGGCGTCGTCATAGGCCGTTTGCGCTTTTTTCAAATTGTCGAGGAGCGCATCTCGCCAGGCTGTGAACCGGTCGATATCGGCTTTATATTTCTCTACAGCACGTTCACAGTCATTAACTCGTCTTTCCTCTCTTCTGAGGCGGTACTGGAACTCGCGGAGCTCCGTTTCGCAATAGTTTACGTGCGTTTTTGCCGATATGATCTCACTGTGCAACTGCTTTATTTGCTGTTTAGTAGTTTCGACAAACTCCTCGTAGCCGAGTGCTTCGAGTGTCTTAAGCATCTCATGTTTCTTCTCTAATTCTGCCTGGAGCTCGCTTACCCGGTTGATGGCCCCGTCGTATTTGGCTTGGGCAGCATCGACGTCCGCTTGCATGGTGGGAAGGAGTTCCCTCCCTTCGGCGGCTTGCGCCGCCATCTTTTCGCGGTACTCTTGAAAACGGGTAATGTCATCATTGAATCTCGCAATTTTCTCGGGACTTGCGGCGTTTTTTGCGGCCTCGAGGTTTTTGAGCGCTTCCTGCATGGCTGCATACGCTTTTTCTTTTGCGGCGGCCGCGTCTTCTGTCTGCGGGGCGCCCGAATTGCCGTTGGTGGCGCTCGTCTGCGAAACGGCCGCATCGGTGGGGGAACTGGTTTCTGCCGCGATCGCCGCTACGGGGGCGATTCCCGCGACAAGTGCCGCGGAAAGGGCGATGCCCACAGTTGCTCGTCTTGCTCTTCTTGCGAGAATGTCGTTCATCTCGGCACCTCATTTCAAGGGTCGGCGACTAACTTGGTAGCACTAATGTAAGTATATCAGGCGGTCGACCCGACACTGGCTGGGTGTGCGCGTGCCTCTCCGCTTCTTTGGAAACCGAATCCCATTAGAAATGGCGAGTTGTTTACTCGTCTTTTGGGCTCACCGTACTATCATGATTCGAATTGAGTGTGAATGATGATAAGGAGCGCCTATACATGATTGAGCTGCTCAGGCGTTTTGGTGGTAAGTTTCGCCGGTATATGGCGATTGGTCCTGCGTGCAAGCTGATCGAAGTGATCTTTGACCTGCTGACGCCGCTGGTGATTGCCCAGATGATCGATAAGGGCATTGGCTCGCACGACGTGAACGCCGTTATCCACTACGGTATGGTGCTTGGCGCCATGGCTGTGATCGGCATCTCGTTTACGCTCGTCTGCCAAAAGATGGCGGCGCTGACTTCGCAGGGCATGGGTACCGACATTCGCGGTGCACTCTACCAGCACATCAACGAACTGAGCTATGTCGAACTCGATCGCTTTGGCACGCCGTCGCTCATCACGCGCATTACCAACGATGTCAACCAGGTGCAGCTCGCTGTGGCGCTGGGCGTGCGCATGCTCATCCGCTGGCCCTTCTTGGCGGTGGGTTCTATGTGCGCGGCCCTTGCCATCGACCTTAAGCTCGGCATCATCTTTTTGATTTGCACGCCCGCCATCGGCTTGGTGTTTTGGTTTGTCATGGCGCGCTGCATTCCGTACTACAAGCAGCTGCAGGCAAAGCTCGACCGCATCGCGCTTGTCTGCCGCGAGGGGCTTTCGGGTGCCCGCGTGGTCCGCGCGTTTGTGCGCGAAGACCACGAGCGCGAGCGTTTTGCTCGTGCGGCCGACGACCAGGCGCATGTCGCCATCGCGGTGGGTAAGCTCTCGTCGGTCCTTAACCCCGTCACGTTTTTGGTGATGAACCTGGGCGTGTGCGCCATCCTGTGGGTGGGCGGCATCCAGGTCAACGTGGGCGAGCTCACGCAGGGCCAGGTCATGGCGTTTGTGAACTACATGACGCAGACCCTCACCTCCATCGTCTACGTGGCCAACCTGGTCGTTGTCTTTACCAAGGCGAGCGCCAGCGCGTCGCGCATCAACGAGGTGCTCAATTGCGAGCCGAGCATCACCGACGAGGGCAACCAGCCGGTCGCGCTGCCTGAGCCGAGCGACCTGGCGGGTGGCGCTGTTCCGGTCCCTGCGCTGAGCTTTGACCATGCGGGCTTTTCGTTTGGCGCGGGCGCGGCAAATGCCGTGAGCGATGTGACCCTGGAGCTGCCGCTGGGCAAAACGCTCGGCATTATCGGCGGCACGGGTAGCGGCAAGTCCACACTCGTCTCGCTTATCCCGCGCCTGTACGATGTGAGTACCGGCCGCGTGAGCGTGATGGGCGCCGACGTGCACACCTGGCCGCTCGACCAGCTGCGTCGTGTGGTCGCGACCGTTCCGCAGCGCGCTTCGCTGGTGAGCGGCACAATCCGCAGCAACCTGACCTGGCGCGACAAGGCAGCAACCGACGAGGAGCTCTGGGCGGCGCTCGATATGGCGCAGGCCAGCGAGTTCGTGCGCGACAAGCCCCAGGGCTTAGATGCTCCGGTCGAGGCGGGCGGCAAGAACTTTAGCGGGGGCCAACGTCAGCGTCTGACTATCGCGCGCGCCTTGGTAGGTTCGCCTCAGATATTGATCATGGACGATTCCGCCTCGGCGCTCGACTTTAAGACCGACGCGGCACTTCGCCATGCCATTCGCGAACGAAGCACGCGCGGTGCCGCCGAGGGCGCGCTGCCGCTGACCACGGTGGTTGTGAGCCAACGCGTCTCGACCGTTCGCGATGTCGACATAATCTGCGTACTCGACCACGGATCGGTCGCGGGTCTGGGCACGCACGATGAGCTGTACGCGACCTGCCAGCTCTATCGCGAGATTTGCCAGTCGCAGCTTCGCCGCGAGGAGCTCGAGGGCCGGCAGGGGAGTACGGCGCCCGTGCCCGCCCCAGGCGCCGCGTGCGCCCCCGCATTCGTCTGCGCAAAGGAGGGCTGCTAAATGAATCCGTATACTTCTTCCGGTTCGGTCGCCACGATGACGGCCAACGTGTCCGGCAACGATAGTCTCAACGACCTGGGAGACGGTCCCCGCCAGCCCGGCGACCCCGAGCGCTATCCCGCCGGTGCGGTGACCCGCCGCCTGCTGGGCTATGTTCGCCCGCACCGCGTCTCGTTTGCGACATCGTTTTTGAGTGCCGCCGTCTCGGTGATACTGCAGCTCTACACGCCCATCCTCATTGGCGAGGGCATCGACCTTATCGTCACCGCCGGGCAGGTGGACTTCGATGCGCTGCTGCCGCTCGTTACCAAGCTCGCGATTGTCGTCGTAGGTGCTGCGGCCTTCCAGTGGCTGCAGGGCTATTGCGTCAACCGCCTGTCCTACGAGACGGTGCGCGACATGCGCGTGGAGGCGAGCAACAAGCTCAGCCGCATGCCGCTCAGCTTTATCGACAGCCATGCCCACGGCGACCTTATGAGCCGCGTGGTCAACGACGTCGATCAGGTGGGCGATGGCCTGCTGCAGGGCTTTACCCAGCTATTCACCGGCGTTATCACCATCGTTGGCACGCTCGCGTTTATGCTCTCCATTAACCTGACCATGACGCTCGTGGTGGTACTCGTCACGCCGCTTTCCATTTTTGCAGCCGGTGCTATTGCCAAGCTCTCCAATAAGAGCTTCACTGCTCAACAGCGCATCCAGGGCCAACTCGGCGGTCATATCGAGGAGTATGTGGGTGAGCAAAAGCTGGTGGATGCGTTTGCTTATGGCCCGAACGCCCAAGCGCGCTTCGATGCCCTTAACGCCGAGCTCTATACGGCAGGTGAGCGCGCGCAGTTTATGGGCTCGCTTTCCAATCCCGGTACACGTTTTATCAACAACATCATCTACGCCGTGGTTGCCGTGATCGGCTGCGTGGGCGTGATCACGGGCGTGCCGGCGGCGCTTACGGTGGGCGGCGTGCAGATCTTCCTGTCCTACGCCAACCAGTACACCAAGCCGTTCAACGAGGTCACCAACGTCATTACGCAGATCCAGACCGCGTATGCCTCGGCGCGCCGCATGTTTGCACTGCTCGATGCCCGCGAGCAGGAGCCCGATGCGCCAGATGCCGTGGAGCTTGCCGCCCCGCAGGGCGAGGTGACCTTTGAACACGTGGACTTTAGCTATGTGCCCGACCGAAAGCTGTTGCAGGATATCTGCATCGATGCCAAGCCCGGCATGCGTTTTGCTCTGGTCGGCCCCACGGGCTGTGGCAAGACGACGCTCATCAACCTGCTGCTGCGGTTTTACGATATCGATGCCGGCCGCATCGCGGTCGATGGTCGCTCCTCGCGCGACTACACGCGCGCAAGCCTGCGCCGCGCCTTTGGCATGGTGCTGCAGGACACTTGGCTGTTCGAGGGCACGGTGGCGGAAAACATCGCCTACGGTTGCCCAGGAGCCACGCGCGAGCAGGTTATCGAAGCTGCCAAGCGCGCGCACGCGCACAAGTTTATCGTGCAGCTGCCAGGCGGCTACGATACGGTCATCGGCGAGGACGGCGGCACGTTTAGCCAGGGCCAAAAGCAGCTGTTGTGCATCGCACGCGTTATGCTCACCGATCCGGCTATCTTGCTGCTGGACGAGGCGACTTCGAGTATCGATACGCGCACCGAGCTGCAGGTGCAGGCGGCATTCGACGAGCTTATGGCCGGCCGCACAAGCTTTGTGGTGGCGCACCGCCTGTCGACGATTCGCAACGCCGACTGCATTCTGGTCATGCGCGACGGCGAGATTATCGAGCGCGGCACACACGACGAGCTGCTGGCGGCAGGCGGCTTCTACGCCGAACTCTACCGCAGCCAATTCGCCCAGTAGGCATGGTCGTGGGGCAAATTAATCAATCGACAGACGGTGGTTTACATCTGTCACGTTAGTACTAAGATATTCATCTAATAAATTGCATTAGTGGCTTTAGTTTTGGGGGATACGAGGCAACGTGACTATGACGTGCTCTTTGGTGGTTAACAGCAAGAGCGGTAATACCAGGATGGTTTCGGGTGCGATCAAGCGCACGCTGCAGGCTGCGGGTGTTGAGTTTGTCCATGCCGCGGCGTTGAGCGACGATGCGGATGCAGATCAGGTTGCGCTCGAGGCGCAGGGCGCCTGCGCGGCCGACACGGTGCTCGTCGGTTTTTGGTGCGACAAGGGCGCGTGCACGCCTTCGGTCGCGGCGTTGCTCTCCGCCTTGCACGGCAAGCGCGTCTTCCTGTTTGGCACCTGCGGTTTTGGCGCTAGCGAGGAGTACTTTAGGCAGATTATCGATCGCGTGACTTCAAATTTGGCCAATGATGCCGAGCTTGTAGGCTGGGCGATGTGCCAGGGCAAGATGGGCCCTGCGGTCAAGCAGCGCTACGAGGCTATGCTCGAGCAAGATCCCGATAACGCCCGCGCTAAGTTGCTGCTCGACAACTGGGTCGCCGCAAAGGATCACCCCACCAAGGAAGATCTGGACAACATGGCTGCAGCCGCCAAAAAGGCCGTGCTGGGGGAGTAGCTCTCTGCTCGCGGTCCTTCGTGCAAAACAATACAAATGTGAAAGCCTCGAAACTCTCGAGGCTTTTTTCTTGCCACTTGTGGGCGCAACCGTGGCAAGCGTTTGTGGTGACATTTTCCATCACCCCGATGACGAGACCGTTCTGGACAACACGCTCGCATGCGTTCGCTGGATGTATTCAGAGTGGGACGGGCTTTCCGGATGGACACGGTTTCCAGAAGGTATGGGCTAAGAGCTACGCGGGGTAGCCGTAGAGGCATGAATAAGGGGGTTGAAAATAAACGATACTAAATGCAGTATATATTTAATGTGGGGGGGGGGGGTACGATATCTGAGCCGTACAAAATATCAGACCCTCTATTGAAAAGTTGTGTAGGGGTTAGCCGCAGTTGTTGGATAAAGCAGACAAGTGTGGGGACAAATAACCACTTACGGCAAAAATAGTAGCATTTGGCGGAAAGACGTTGATAAAAACGCGGAAGCAGCTACGGTGATTGTTAGAAATAGATTTCAGATTGGCTTTTTCGAACTCATCTATTAAACGTCTTAGAAAAGTGGCTAATCCTTGATGGGATCGAATATAGCCTCGATGGGGATGAAATAATCACGTTGGCAACGCGCGGATTCAGACGATTTATTTCACTTCTTAGTGGCATGGCGCTTGCGCTTGTCATAGCCCTTGCCGTTGTTTCTTTTGCTCCCCGCGCATTTGGTTACATGCCCTTTGCCGTGCTCTCGGGATCTATGGAACCCGAGCTTCCCGTCGGCTCCATGGTGTTTGTTCACCAGGTTGACCCAACGAATATCGCCGTGGGCGACAATGCAACTTTTTACCGGTCGGACGGCGCCGTAGTGACCCACCAGGTGTACGAGGTCGACCCTGTGGCGCAGACGATCAGCACGCAGGGAATCGCAAACAAAAATGCAGATGGAACCATCGTGCACGACGCCGAGCAGACGCTTTTTTCACGCGTGATCGGCGTCGTTTCTTTTTGTGTCCCTTACCTGGGCTTCGTTAACGCATATTGCACGACGATGCCCGGTTTGCTTGTTGTGGTGGCCGTTCTGGCGCTGCTGGTCGCGGCGTCGATAGTGCTCGATCGGATGGTTTCCGACGAGCCTGCGGACAAGCATGCTCGCGCGCATGCGAGGGGGCGGCGTCCATAGCGGCAGGGGAGAGGTGTCGGCAACGGCAAGGGCCGTTGCCGGGGAAAACGATTCTCGAAAGGAAGAGAACGATGGAGAACAAGAGGAAAAAGCGCTACGGCATCATTGCCGCCTTGCTGCTGCTGGTACTGGCTGCCGGCGTGGGCACCTACGCCTGGCTGACGGCGCAGTCGAGCCTGACCAACAACTTCACCACTGCGGGCATCAACAAGCCCACTACCGATCCCGACCATCCGAATCAGCCGCTTCCGGATGATAACACTAAGGTCAACGGCAACCTGACCGAGACCAAATGGGTTAAGGACTCTAAGCTCGCCCCTGGCGTGTCTGTACCCAAGAATCCTAATGTCGGTATCGGCAAGGGATCCGAGGATGCATATGTGTACGTTTTCGTGAACAACAAGACGGCGCCTGCCGGGACCGTTGATTCCAAGACGACTTACTTCACCATTAACTCTGGCTGGAAGGCCGTTGATGCGACCGCCGTTGAGGGCGAGCCGACTCATTATCTCGGTGGCCTTTTCGTTTATGTTGGCGAAGGAAACGAGGCTACCCCGCTTATTGCCAGCAAGACTGAGGATAAGTGGACTGGCGAGCTGTTCAGCCAGGTGACTACGCCCAAGGACACCGAGCAAAAGGATTTCGCCAATCCTGCCACGATGGATGTCAACTGCTTCATTTACGCAGCAGACAATACCGCTGAGGGTTCGTCTGCGTCTGCCTTGACTGCTGCCACGGATTGGGCTAACGGCCTGAAGTAATCCCATCCCCCCACCGAGATCCCGGCCCGCTCCCCATCCCCATTTTCGGGTCGGGATCTCGGTCCCCCTTTGATCGACGATTGGCGAACGTAATGCTCAACAATCTTTCCGACAATCAGAAACGCACCTTGGCGCTTGCCGCGATGGCGCTGTTGGCCCTGGCGTGCCTGTGCGGCACGCTGGCTTTTACCGTTGATATGGTTCCGGCGAACAACGTCCTATCGTTTGGCAGCGTGAAGGTACGAGTCTGCGAATACACCCTAAACGAGCAAGGCGAAGAGATTCCGTTTGAGGCCAACGAGCACGGGGACTATCCCGACACCAAGGCCACGGGCTCTGACATTAGCCGCATCGTGCGCGTGGAGAATGCCGGCGCACAGCCCGAGTATGTTCGCGCCCGTCTGCGCATGACGTCGGTGGCGTCTGACGGCTCGACCGCGGATGCCTCGGACAACGTCGCCTTTAACGTGAGCGCGGGCGATGGCTCCCCGTGGGTCGATGGTGGCGATGGGTGGTTTTACTATCGCGGCCTTGCCGGACGCGGGGGTGTGCTCGATCCCGGCGTCATGACGGAGAGCCTTATGGACTCGCTGCGATTTGTGGGCGACTACCACGATGCCGCGCGCGGCGGCTCATTCAAACTCGATATCGACGTTCAGGCCGTGCAGGCCAAAAACCAGCAGACAAACGATTCTGTCCTCGACGTGCTTGACGTCGCGGGCTGGCCGGAGGCGAACTAGCCCATGAAGATTAAGATCGTGAACCGAGGTGTGCTCAACAGGCTGATTGCCGTCGCGGCGATTGCCCTTTGCTGCGTTATGGCGCTGCCGGCGGCAGCGCATGCCGAGGATCAGACCGAATTCCATATCACAAACAGGAACGACTTCCTGGCGTGCGTCGCGCTGTCGCGTCAACGCGACACGTCGCAGTGGCGCGTCTATCTCGATAACGATATCGTTCTTAACGATGATGATATGAAAGCCATTGTTGAGGATACGGTCAAGCACCTCTCCTTTGGCAACAAGGAACATCCCTTTAAGGGCGTCTTTGACGGTCAAAACCATACCGTGAAGGGCCTGAACTACGAGAATAAGGTCTTGGACCCAGAGCGCGACACGGGCTTCTTTGCCGAGACCGATGGCGCCACCATCAAGAACTTCCTTGTCGAGGACGCCAACATCTGGGCGGACTTCCGCGGCGGCATCATCGTGGGCAAGGCCGTCAACACCAGCTTCGAAAACGTCATGGTCATGGAGAGCACCCTGCACGTTACGTGCGCCAACAACATGCTCAACGTTATCACGAACGCCGGCTTCGAAGGCGGCATGATCGCAGGCGAGCTGGAGGGCTGCAATCTGTACAACTGCGAGGTGCGCGGCGGTCGAGCCGTCCATAACACCACTGCAGGTGTGCAGGCGATCGGTGGCGAGGGCCTGTACATGGCGGCATTTGCCGGCTACGTCAAGAACTCGACCATCGAGTACTGCCGCGTCACGCCCACGCGAAGCGAGGATGGCTCCTCGATGGACATGACCGACGTTACCAATAAGTACGATGTGGCCATCGGCGCCCTGGGCGGCAACAACGTGTACGCTTCGGGCTTCGTCGGTTGCATGGCGGAAGGCGCTAAAGTCATCGATTGCTTTTCAACGGCGAAATGCTATAGCTATGCTGCTTCTTACGTGGGCGTTGTCTCCGTAACGCGCGCTTGGACGGGCGGTCTTGCAGGCCGCATCTTGTCTAAGAGCGGTAATGAAATCACTCGCAGCCATTTCGCCGGCGATTTGAGCTCGCGTCAGTACAATCCCATCGCCGTGATCCCCATTATTCAAAACGACGTGAACTTGGGCGGTATTGCCGCGCGCGCCAACAAGGGCGACGCCACGGTCACCGAGTGCTACTTTAAGCCGAGCGTGAGCCTGTCTGGCAATAGCCAGGGCAATCCTGCCAAAAAGAAGATCCCCTCGTTTGGCGGTGACGGTACCACCAAGGGCGACGGCTACGGCCCGTGGGATGACGAGCGCTACACCACGCGCGAGCTGTGGGAAGAGCACGACTATGACTTTTGCGCCGGCACCAAGCGCTCGACTGATAACGACAAGGCTCTGGGTGGTCAGCACACCAATGAGTGGGCGATGGATTACAAGCTGAATATCCCCGTGCATGGCCAGAGCGTTAAGGCGACGATTGATTTTCCCGGTGCGGGCACGGCAACTGTTCTGGCAACCATGTTGGGCAAAGACCAGTCCACCAGCGATCCGTACACCTTTGCGGTGAGCGCCGTGCTAGCCGGAACGGCACAGGGCTTGGCCCAAGGCGATACGTCGGTAACGTTTAAGCAGGAGACCTCTGCAAAGCCTGAGGGGCTGAGCGAGGCGAACGACGGTTACCGCTTTATGGGTTGGTTCCGCGAACCCGATGTGCGTGTGAACCACATTGGCCAAGACAACAGCTGGTTTGACGGCAAGACCGATGGTGCTGCTGTGAGGGATGGCAAGCGCGTTCAGGACAACACGAAGCACGAGGCGACCTCTATCTACACTGCCGACAACGGCAAGGATCATGCCGAGAGTGAGGGCTTCAAGGGCAATGACCTCTTTATCGCTTCATACGAGGCGCAGGTGCTGCTCTATAACGTTAAGGGCGAGACGCTTGATTGGAAAGACGGCAAGGCACACGATCCGTCCACGGACTGGTACCGCTATGGCGTCGGTTTGACGCCGGCTGCCCCCGCGGATCGCGGCGGCTTGCCGCCTACCGCGACGTTTATTGGATGGACCACGCAGCCGAACGCCGATAAGAGCATGAATGGCGCCTATGCTGCCATTACCTCAGATCAGCTGGCTGATCTGAAAAACAAGGGAGCATTCTATCCCGTGGGCAGCGAGATTGCCGTGGTCGGCCCCACCGATTTCTATCCCGTGTACAGCGACTATGTTTCGAACATCATGACGGTGTTCGAAGGCAATGAGCAGGATGAACTCGGTGATGTGACCCAGCGCGTTGGCGTGGGTAATACTCATGTGGGCGTGCAGCCGGGCGAGAATGGAACGAGCTCCTATACCGTGCAGGTACGAGATAAGGACAATAAGCCTCTGTCCGATGGCGGCAAGCTGCCCGATGGCTATCGCTTCTTGGGTTGGTACGAAAACAAGGGAACCGAGGATGCCCCGCTAGAGGTGCGCGTAAGCCGCGACCCCAGCTATACACTCCCTGCCGATGTCGATCTAACCGTGCGACACACCTACATCGCCCGCTTTGAGTACCGGGTGGATTATTACGTTCGGGCTTATACCAACCATGAGTTTACGGACAGCAAGCTACTTTGTTCCGTTTGGAATCGCTATCGAACGCCCTTTGAGGAAAACGTCGGTAGTACCTTCGTGCGTGAAAACGTCGTCCACTGGGGTCCGGAGCATGTTGACCACGGTATAAAGGATAGGTATGACGAAACGTGTGGCACGCGCTTCACGGCGAATACCCTTGTCGTGAGTCCCCTTAATGCGTACTCGCACAACGTTAAAAACGATACGGGAGCCGATACTCTGAAAAACCTCTATGCCGATACCGATTTTCCAGGCGCTGCAACGCTAAGCGATACTTGGACTTCGGCTTCGCTGAACGTAACGGTCAAACCGGTGAATGATCGCTATCGCCTGAATTTCTGGACGCTTGAGCGCGATGGTGAATATTGGACATATGTGAAAAATCCCATCGAGAGCATGGTGCGTACAGATAAGAAGTACTACGTTCGCGCGATGATTACCACGGACGTTAATTTCTACAACAAGGGCGATAAGGTCGTGAGGACTGCCACGCGGCGCTATGAGAGTAACTTGCTGCAGGCCAAGGTGAACGGGGTTGATCCGACGTTCACGTATTACTACCCGCATGTTAATACGTCGGTTAAAGTGGCAGAAAAGCCAGAAGATGGTGAGAAGGGATCGTATGAGAGCCCCCTGACCCTCGAAGCTTCCCCGACCGATGCGGAGATGGCTGTGCCGGGCTATAAGTTCCTGGGCTGGATTTCGACCGCCGAGGTCCAGCAGAATTCTCCCGTCTGGAAATATATCTATGATGTTGCCGGCGATCCCTATGTGACGAGTGATCCGGAGAAGGCGGCGCCATACTTGGCGACACCTGACTCCAAGGTCACCCAGTGGCAGGATGCCTATCCCGTCTACGCGAAGTACGACGTCAACTACACCACCAACCTGCACCGCGCCGGTTTTAATGGCACTTCCGAGGTGAATGTTCCTAGGTATGACATCACCCCTAATCTCAATGCGGACACCGATCCCGCCGCGGCAACGGTGACTCCTGATATCGAAACGACGGTATACAAGTCAGGCGGCGAGTTATACAAGCTGAATAAGGTCGAAATCGAACTCCCGAACGGTGAGGTCAAGGAGCTCGAATCTGACGGCAATAACTCGTATACCTATCCGGTGGAGCCGGGCAAGCCTTACACGTTTGTGGCCTACTACACGCCCATTGCGGTGGTGTATCACCTGAACGACACCGATATCGATGGCAAGCTCGCGCAGGAGGGCAATACGCTCGGCAGCCTTAAGGATGGCATGCCGCTGCCGACGTATAGCGTTGGAGACATCGATGCCGCGACGAGCGCATACAACGTGTTCGCGGGCTGGACGGAAACCAAGCCGGCTGCTGGTAGCGGCTATGTCGTTTGGTCGGACGGTCTTCCCATGGTGGATAAAAACACTGTGGTCAAGGCCCCCATGGAGCTGTACCCGGTTTACCGTCCCAGCGCGGTAAAAGTCCAATCGAATATCGATGCCAATCTGGATGACACCGATTCCGTGCGTTCTCTTTCGCGCACCGACTCTGGCGATCAAATTTCGCTGGAAGTAAGAGCTACAGCTGAGGTTGTCGACAAGGATGGCACCAAGTACGACTTTGTCGGCTGGTCGCGCGACTATGAACCCGATGGCAAATACACCCTGTTGACCGATGACGAGAAGTATCCCCTCGAGGGCAGCGAGCCCTTTGAGAGCGTGACCTACACCGCGGTGTACAAGGTCACGCCGTATAAGGTGCGCTATCACAGCGTCGACGGGTCGGTCGTCTTTACGGCGACGGTCGACTCGGACGGCGAGCGAGCGACGGGCGCCGGCTTTGTCCATAACGTCGATGTTCCCAAGGTGGATGAGAGCGGCAACCCGGTCTATGACAAAAACGGCAATCCCGAGATGGAGAAAAAGTCCGTGGCATACGACCCGGACGCCCACTCCAAGATCGTCGCGCTGCTCGATGAACAGGCGGCCAGCGGTGACGTACGCGAGCTCTTCCTGGAGTGGCGATATGTGCCTGCCGTTGGCGCTCCGAAGTCTTGGAATGAGTTTAAGAGCGAGCCGGTCAAGGGAGACATGGACCTGTATCCCGTGACGTATCGAGTGGCCGCCAACGATACGTCCGATACCGAGAGACCCGTAGCCATGACCGCGCAGCTTAAGTGGCTGCTCGATCCCACCGCTGGCAACACAGTCGACAACAACGCCGACGAGGCGCCGTTTAAGGCCTGCTTCGCCGAGCCGTTTATGGGGACGCAGCTGACTGTTACCGTTAAGCGGGCGAGCTACGGTCCTGGTGCGTCCATGGCGGAGGAACCCGTTAACGACCAGTATGTCTCGCTCTACAGCTTGGGCTCGGGTAACGGTTCGTTCGACTTGGCCAACCGCCTGGAGTCCAAGAAGACGGGCGAAGGGGGGCAGGCTCCCGGCAATGCCGTGTTCAACTTCGCCAAGACCCATGCGCTGACGATCGTCAAAAAGACCACCGATGCCAGCGCCATGGGACAGACGTTCCGCTTTAAGGTGACGAAGACGGCGGAGGGAGCCTCTCCCGAGACACGCGTGGCCGAGGTGAAGGTCGATAAGCGGCAGCAGGAAAACGGTGAGACCTGGTATGTCGGCAGCGTGCAGTTCGCCGCGCCGACGGGCATCTATACCGTCGAGGAAGACACGAATTGGGCATGGCGCTACGAGGGCGAGCTGAGCACGCCGGGCAAGGCGCCCGGTAAATCTGCCGAGCTGACGATTTCGTCTGCTTCGAGCGCAGGCGATGCGGTGGTGACGTGCGTCAACACGCGCGCGAAGGAAAAATGGGTCGATGGCGGCTCGCGTGCCAAGAATGTTTGGGAAAACGGCACGCTGAGGAGGGAGGACAAGGATGACTAAGCGCAAGCGGATCGTTGCCCTCCTTGTCGGCGTCCTCCTTTTGGCCGGCGTCGTCGGCACCTTTGCGTGGCTTTCGGTTACGGGCGTGCTGGTCAACGAGTTTGGCTTTGGCTCGGTGGCGCCTTCGGTGGACGAGACGCGCAAGGACAACGTGAAAAGGGATGTCTCGGTAAAAAACACGGGCTCGGCTCCGGCATACCTGCGTGTCGCGGTGGATATCTACTGGCAGGATAAGGATGGCGCGCGCCTGTGGGATGAGCCGGTTGCCGGCACCGACTACACCATTGAGTGGGGCGATAAAGGCGATGCCTCCGCCACTAACAGACCTTCGTCTTGGGTTCTTGCGAGCGACGGGTTCTACTACTGGACGTCTTCTGTTAAGCCGCTCGACAAGACGGGCGTGCTCATCAAGAGCGTGTCCGAGAAGAAGGCAGATGGTAAAAACCTAGTCGTCGACATTTCGACCCAGGCGATTCAGTCCACGCCCGACGATGCGGTCACCGAGGCATGGAACTGTACGGTCAAAGATGGCGTGCTGGTGCCGCCGCACGGAGGTGCGTAAGTATGGCGTTCCCGATTCGCAAAGGCGCTGCGCGCTCCTTGCGTTGCATGGTCGCGGCCATTCTCTGCGTGGTCGCGCTCGCCGTTCCCGCCCGCGCGTTTGCCGATAGTCCCGCGATTGCCTATGACGGAAATGCGCGCCAGCTGACGGTAACGGGGGCGACGGGCTCCTCGGGGGAGCCCGATCTGTTTCCCGCCTTTAAAGATCTAATGCCCGGCGATGCGCGCGAGCAGCAGATCGAGGTTCGTGCCACGGGCGTAAAATCCCAGGTACGCGTGTTTGTGCGGGCCGTTGTCAATCACGAGACGGCACACCTGCTGTCGCCCATTACCTTAACGGCGTCGGCTGGCGATGCGTCTGACGGTTGGCTCCAGACGGGAACGCCGGGCAGCGTGTTCGCCTATCCCACGCAGGTCGCCACGTTCACGAGCGATGGCAGCACGGTGCTCAATCTGCAGCTGAGTGTCCCGACGTCGGTGGGCAACGAGCTTGCCGACGCAAACAAGACCATTCGCTGGGAGATCACCGCCGAGGACGATGGCGAAACAATTCCTGCGCAGCCCGCTGGCTCCAAAAAGCCCAGCCTGTTTGGCCTGGCTGCGACGGGCGACAACTCGCTCGCTCTGCTTTTGACGCTGCTAACGCTAGCGATTATCGCTTTCATGGCTGCGCTGATCTTGTCCCGAAGGAATAAACGCTAGGTCCATCTTCAAAATGTTTCGCCCGCCCGGCGGCGGAATATTAGGTTTCCTGCTCTACAGTCCTGCTCGCACGGAGAGCACATTGGATCCATCTTCTAAACGCAACGCCCCCCGGGCGTCGGGGCACGAAGTTCCCTGCTCTACAGTCCTGCGCAAGACGAAGGCCACATTAAGTGGCCTTCTTTGCGTGCGGAACTCGCGATGAACTTCGTGCCCCGCCGCCCGGGAGGACGCCTCTTTATTGATGGGAGGCCTGATAGGTCGATGGTTCCGTGCCCGGATGCGTCCAAAGTGGGACGGGCTTTCCGGATGGGCAGGCTTTCGAAAAATGCATCCCGGAATTTGCGCTCAAAGTGGGATGCGGTTTCCGGTTGAGGGTCTAAGGGAAAGTGCGTCCCAGAATCGACGCTTGAAATGGGATGCAGTTTCCCGATGAGGCACTCGACGGAAAATACATTCCAGAAATGGCCTTTGAGCTGGGATAAGATTTCCGCGGCATCTCGGATTCTCAAAAATGAGACACGCCGTTGGCGAAAATGAGACACGTGATATCGGGTATCGGATGTATCATTTGCAAAAATGAGTCCACTCCACTCGAATAAAGCGAGGTCCCTCATGTACGTTCCACACCCCCGTATCCGTAGGCTGTCGAAAATCCCGCTTGTTGGGACGGCGGCGCTTGCTGCGTTGATCGCCACGAGCGTCGCCTGCTTCACGGCCACGCCCCAGGTTGCCCAGGCGGCAGACGCGCCCGCAATCACCGATATGACCGAGCAGGATTATCAAGCCCTGGGTCTGGGCACGAGCGAGGACATTCCGGCCGATACCATTGGCCCCTATTCCACTGGTACCCCCACGACGTTTGCCACGCGCAGCGAGGTCTATATGGCAGCTAACGGTAGCCATGGCAATCGCTACACTCTGCGCGACAAGCTCGAGAACGTCGAGCGCGGTGACATTGGCGGCAGCAGCAAACTCACCGATGGCTATGGAAGTGTGTGGGGCGCCGCAAAGTTCTGGCAAAACGTCAACAACTTCGATACGAACAGCGATCTCTACAAGCATAGCGACTACGGTGGCGGCACCTGGTCGTACCTAAGCAACAATGAGTCCTCAACAGTACTCGCCAACGACAACAACGGTTTCTCGGGCATTCACGCCACGAGTGTTGAGTTCTGCAGCGACGCCAGCACGGGCAAAAAGAGCCGCGTTGCCGAGCTCCGTGCCTACGGCGACAGTTCCTCCACGACGATTGACGGCAAGTCATACGCCGGAAAGGTTGAGCTGGTCCTCTACTCGTTTAGCAACGGGCGTACGCGCACTCTCGACACACACCTGCCGGTGACGGTCAACACTAATATGATGTACGAAGGCCGTTTTAAGTACCTGGATGCCGGTTACCTGCAAGAGCACGACGCCGTCTTTGATGTCGAGGCGGGCGATGTCGATGGCGACGGCGTCGACGAGCTTTTTGTCTACGCGGGCTGCTATGTCGACGAGAACGGCGTGCGCAAGGCTGTAGTCGACATGTATGACTTGGAGGGCGGCAACTGGAAGCAAAGCGTCGTCAAGATCGATGCCGGTAACGCCGCGGACTACACCACGCACAACAAGGGCGGGAACGACTCCTGGACGCAGCTTCAGTCAGCTCCTGTCGTTTCGCTAGCGGCCGGCGACCTCGATCGCGATTTTTGCGATGACCTCGCCATCGTGGTCTCGGCACCCTACGGCAAGAAGAATATTGATAAGTCGACGCATTGCGAGCTGTTTTCGTGGGATGCATCCAAGGGTGCGCTCGTCCATGTCGATGCTCTGGGCGATGCGGGCGCAATCTCCCTCTCCGCGAACGGCAAGACCATGGTCGCTGCGAATGCGACGTTCGGCACGTTTGCCGCCTACGATGAAGAAGGAAAGAAGACGGGTGAAACCGTCACGGGCCTTATTCTTGCGGGCTATGACTGGCAACGCAGCGCTTTTGATTACGGCGCTTCTGACGGCAGCAAGGGGCTGTACGGCGCGCTGTACCGCTACGCGTATTTTGACTCGGAGTCTGGCGAGTTCAAGCTTTCCGATTGCAAGGAATACAGAGACGGGATCCTCGCCTCCTATGGGCTGATGCATGTGCCCAACAGCGCATGGAAGGATAGCGCTCAGGATAAGCGCTATCCGTGCACCTTGGCGCCTATTGCCCTTGCCACTGCCAACCTTGACGGCCTGTCCGAGCAGCTGGCGGTCGACGAGGTGCTCGTGGGCGGCGATGTGTTCCGCGACTTTGCCTGCAACACGGCACAGAGCGGGGCTCAGGGCTTGGGGTCCATGGTCGGAACCATGAGCATGAGCGGTCAGCAATACAACAGCAGCAACAAGCATGACCACAAGGGTATAGAGCAGGTGTGGATCAGCGACGTCAAGGCGGGCAGCGTCTCGGGTTCGGACCGCTATAACGAGAGCTTTATCGCCGTGGTGGGCAAGCACCGCGACGAGGACCTGCGCAAGAACGATGACTACTATTGGATGACCGCCTCGCATTTTTCGCTCGACGAGAACGGAAAGGTGCGCCGCGGCGAGGAGCAGGTGATTAGCGAGAGCAACCGTCGCGGCACTACCTACGGCACATTTATCTCGCTCGCGCTGCCCGATGTCGACAACGACAGCGTCAAGATTACGTACAAGGACCGCTACAAGGTCTATACCAACCCGCGCGTGCTTGCCGTGCTGCAGGATGTGCCCTATGTTGAGGATCTGGAGCAGGCATACGGCTATCTGGTGTTGGGCGGCACGTCATACGGAGAGGAAAAGGGCACGGGGACATCCCAGGGCTATACCATTGGCGCCGAGTTGGGCGTTGCCGTCGAGGTGCAGACCGGTCCGCCCCTGGTCGCGATGAATGCTTCAGTCGATTTTGCCGCCGAGGGATGCTATGACTACCGGAGCGAGCGCACGGTCAGCGCAAGCGTAAGCTATGAGTCGCATGCCGGCGAGGGTGACAAGACCGTGCTCTACACGATTCCGATGGTCTATTACGAGTATGAGATCGAAAATGAGGAAACTGGTGGTAAGGGCGTGATGGCGGCGCCCGTGTCGCTCGGCGCGCAGACCTCGGTCGTTAATGTCGAGGCCTATGACCGCATTGCCAAACAGCACAATATGACGCCGCTCAGCTACTTTTTGACCAACCGGTCGGGAGAACCCGGAACCTATCAAACGACGCTCAACGGCGAGACTCCCGTTGGGGATTCCTTTGGCCTGGGCAAGCCTGGCGTAACGCGCGCCTACACGCACGATGGGTTTAACGGCGCCGTCGCGCAGTCGGGGGCGAGCATTGAGCAGACCATCGAAGTCGAGGAGGGCAAGGAGCAGGAGCTCGAGCTCGGCTTGACGCTGAACGGCAGCGTTGTCATGGGCGCGAAGCTCGCAAAGCACGAGTTGTTTGGCGGCCTGTGCTTTGGTGCCAACGCCGGCTTTACTACGGGTAACTCCTCGAGTGAATCGACCGAATACGGCGGCACCGTCGACAACCTGCCCGAGGCCGCGCAGGGCAAGTACGGTTTTGTGTGGCGTCTGGGTGTCAACGCGGTGGATGTCGACAAGTTCGAGGCAGACTCGGGCGACAAGCTCGGCACCAAGGACACCGACCAGTTCTGGATCGTGGGCTATGACGTTAAGGACGTCGAGATGCCCGACGCGCCGGCCGTGACGGGCTTTACGGCAAACGCCGTCGATTCGACAAGTATCACCTTTAGCTGGGACGACGTGCTCGCAAACAAGAGTGGCTTTAGCTACGGCGTGGGCATGCTGCAGAGCAATGCGGCGGACGCCGTCGTCAACAGCTGGAAGATTGCCGGCAACACGCAGACCTCGCTTACCTGGGATGGGTTGCAGCCCAACACGGAGTATCGATTCGCTATCGCAGCTGTTGAAAATGGATCCACGACCGAAACGGGTATTCGCTCGGCAATCATCACGGTCAAGACCATGCCCGTTGGCATGACGATGACCGTGAGCGGACCTGCGGCGGATACAGCGGAGAGGTCGGCCCTCGAGTATGACTCTTCGGTCGAGTGCGCGGAGGGAGACAAGTTGACGCTTTCGGCGATCGGGCATGTGACGCAGCGCAATGCCGGCGGCAGTGAAACGGAGCTGGCGCCGTCGTATATCTGGTACCGCAAGGTTCGCGGCGAGGCCGAGTTCCAGCGCGTGGCTGCCGATGGCAGCCTCCCAGCCGGAACGGCCTCAACGCTCGAGATTGACCTGACGGCGGAGGATGACGGCGCGCAGTACTACTGCCACGTGGGATACAACAACGTCGGCCTCGATACCGGTGTGACACTGGTGAACATCGCGGCCGAGGAGAAGGCTCCTGAGACGGTGAACGCCGCTCCGATCCGCACACGCCGCCTGTTCTCGCAGGCAAGCGCGGGCGCCAAGAAGTTCCTGGACCATACCCTGGTGAACACCGCCGGCCCAACCGATTCCGAAGGCTCAAAGGACCCCGAGACTCCTGAGACCCCGACGAACCCGGACAAGCCCAAGTCCGACAACGGAGCTAAGACCGACACCAAGGTCAAGACTACGACCACAGCGAAGAACCTCGCAAACACCGGCGACCAAACATTCGCCCTAGTCGCCACCGCAGCAGCAGCGGGAGCAACGCTCGTAGTGATAGCCCTCATCATGCTGATCAAGCGCCGCAAGACCCACTAGTAGCCAGTCGAACATATCGACAACCCAAAAACCCGGGTAGCCAAAAAACAGGCCACCCGGGTTTTCTGTTGAGTGGAGACTCCGCAAGCGGAAACTGCATCCCACAATTAGCGCCCGGAACGGGACACATTTTCCGTCAAGCCCTCATCCGGAAAATCCATCCCAGTTTGAGCGCCCAGACCGGGACGCACTTTCCCAAAGGGTCCTCAACGGGAAACTGCGTCCCATAATTAGGCCGAGAAATGGGATGAACTTTCCCAATGAGAGCCAACCGGAAACCACGTCCCAGAATCAGCCCCCAAAGTGGGACGCACTTTCCCAACGAGCCTCAACCGGAAAATACATCCCGGAATCCAGCTGAATAGTGGGACACTCTTTCCCAATCGGGTCCCAAGCGGAAACCGCATCCCATCCCAGACATGGATTCCGGGACACGCTTTCCGGATGCAAAAAAGGCCACAAGACGTGGCCTTCAATTTATATATGTTCAGCGGATACCCCCATGACAAGCCGTGCTCCAACAACAAGGCGTCTGTCCGGGCGGAGGCATATAAGGTTCATCGCGAGTTCCGCACGCAAAGAAGGCCACTTAATGTGGCCTTCGTCTTGCGCAGGACTGTCCGAGCAGGGAACCTTATATGCCTCCGCCCGGACAGACGTTTCAGTTATGAACTCGCAGCTAGTCGTTACTTGATCTTAGTCGTGCCCGGCGCCAGGTTGGGGTCGGTCTCGTTGGCCTCGGTCTGGAAGTGCTCCGTATAGACGTTCTTGCCATCGCGGAACATCTCGTAGTACTGCATCTTGGCGTAATCCTCGCGCGCCTTGGTGGCGGCTGCTGCGGCGGCGTCGTCACCGGTGACGTTGGAGGAGAGCGCCCAGCGCAGGCTGGCGTCCTCGTAGCCGACCGAGTTGATGGCGGGCAGTGACTCGCGCAGCGTCATGTGCGCCTTCTGGTAGTCGGTCAGCGGTGCGCCGATCAGCTGCATCAGCTGCGTGGACAGGTAGTTGGTGGACAGGTCGTCGACCTCACTCGTCTGGTCGCAACCGGCAACGTCGTAGTTGGCCCAGATGATGTAGTCGGTCTGCCACAGACGCTCCTGATGCGTGGCGTCGTCCTCGCCGGTAAACCACTTATCGTTGAACTTGGACGGGAAGAACGGCTGGTGGTCGCCCCAGAACACCACGACCACCTTACGGTCGAGCTTGCTCAGGGCGTTGAGGAAGTAGCGAAGCGCCTGGTCGGACTGCTCGATGCACGAGACATACTCGTCGACATCGGAGAGCGTACCGTCCTCGACGGTCTTGACGTCCAGGTCGGTCGTGTCGATGTTCAGGTGCATCTGCTTGTCGACCGGCAGCAGGCCCGTGTCGTAGCCCGAGTGGTTCTGCATGGTCACGTCGAAGATAAACTGCGGATTGGCGTTCTGATCGAGCAGCTCAAGAATCTTGTCATAGGTAGCCTGGTCGGTCACCATGCCGCGCAGGGTATCGGCACCCTGGAAATCGTTGATGGACAGGAACCGGTCAAAGCCAAAATCCTTGTAGACGTTCTCGCGGTTCCAGTTGGTGGCGTGGTTGGGGTGCATGGCCGTGGTGGAATAGCCGAGCGACTTGAACTGCTCTGCCAGGTTCCCGGTCGTTTCCATGTTGTAGATGGTGTAGGGGTACACGCCCGAGCCCAGGTTGGCCATGGAGTTGCCGGTCATAAACTCAAACTCGGTATTGGCGGTGCCGCCGCCGTAGGCGCTCACGTAGAGCTTGCCGCGGCTGAGGCAGTTGGACAGGTTCTTAAAGTACTGCGGGCCCTCGTAGCCGGCGCGCATGTTCTGGTAGATCGACAGATCCGAGAAGGTCTCGTTCATGATGGCGATGACCGTGGGCTTCTCGCTGTCGAACTGCTCCTTTGCGGCGGTGCGCTCGTCACTCTTGGCGGCGTCGGACTTGTCGTAGGCCTTGGCGTACTTTTTGAGCGTGGCCTTGGCATCGTCGACGGAGTAGTCGGCGGGTTTGGGCGGCTTGATGGACTGCGCTGCGCTAATGAAAGCGGGCAGGTAGCCCTCGCGCCAGTAGCTCTCGAGCGGGCGCCAGGTGTAGACGGTGATGCCGAGGGTGTTGTAGTAGTCGATGAGCGTGACGTGTGCGGTCACACCGCCCAGGCACAGCACGGCGACGAGCAGGTTGGTGAGTAGCATACGCTTGGCGTTGGCGGCGCCCTTCTGACGGTGCGGTGCCACCAGGCCGGCGTACTCGCATAGCAGCATGGCGATGGCGGTAAAGCCCATGGACAGCACGCAGAACAGTGAGATCGAGAAGGTGTAGCCGGTGCCGGCGACCGCGGCAGCGGTGGAGATGGCCGAAAGGTCGCCCGGCTGGATGGGCATGGATTTAAACGTGATGACGAAGAACTCGGCAATGCCCAGGACAAAGAGGGCAAAGGCCAAGACCGCGGGGGCTGCGCCGTGGCGCTGGAACAGGAAGAACAGGCCGACCATGAGCGTGGTGATGATGGCCCACTCGAGCAGGATGCACAGGGGGTAGACCCAGGTAAAGTCGTGGTTGGACGAGACCTCCATGCCCAGCAGCGCAAAGACGCCGGCGAGCAGCAGGCACAAGACGGCGGCGACGAGCGGTTTACCCACAAAGGCTCCGCGCAGGTGGGCGAGCTTGCCGGTGGGGGCGGGGGCGTCGGGCCCGGCGAACGCAAAGACGCGCGGGGCGATGCGGTCGCGGGCGATGCTGGCCCAAGCGCAGCCGGTGAGGATGGCGTTGGTCAGGATGAGCATCACGAAGGCGAGCGGCTCGTTCTGCGCGACGAGGCCAATAGCGCCCCAGACGGTCAAAAAGAGCTGGAACAGGCCAAAGGCGACGCTCCAGGCGAAGGCGCCCTTGGCAACGGTGCCCGACTGAGCGCGAATGGCCTTGGCCTCGCGCAAAACAAGGTAGACGGTCGCCGCAAGACCGACGAGCGAGATGGCGGCAGCGAACATGCTGAGACTCCTCACAAACTTAAAACCTACGAAAGCGGGGGTTTACCCGATTGTTACCTAAATATGCGCTGCATTTGCGGGCTGCGCACAACAACCAGCCATATTAACGCGCATGTGCGGCGGTGTGGCGCAATGTAGTGGCGGCCTGCGCGATAATGGACGGGAATTACACGGAAACGTAAAGGCTTCTTAAAGAATTGGCGAGGATAGAGCTATGGGCGAGCGGGTTTGTATGACGGGTGCCGAGTGCTGCGACGGAGCTGCGGGCATGGATGCGAACGGTTATCCGGTCGAGACTACGGGCAATGCGGTGCTGGACATCTTGGAGCATCGCTCGTCTACGCGCGCCTTCGCGCGTGATGACGACGACCGTCCCGTGGCGGTGACCGACGAGCAGCGGGCGGCGATTCTGCATGCGGCGAGTCGCGCGCCGTCGGCGGGCGCCATGATGATGTATTCCATCGTGAGCATCCGCGAGCAGGCTACGCTGGACCGCCTGGCCGACCTGTGCGACCACCAGCCCATGATCGCCAAGGCGCCTTGGGCACTGATATTTGTGGTCGATTATGCCAAGTGGATCGATCTGTTTGAGCACGTGGGCTGCTTTGAGCCCGAGTTCGTCGAGCGCACGGGCAAGGCGCCCCGCCGCGCGCCGGGTTTGGGCGACTTTGCCATCGCGGCCCAGGACGCCGTGATCGCCGCGCAAAACGCCGTGGTTGCCGCCGAGGCCCTGGGCCTGGGGAGCTGCTACATCGGTGATATCGTCGAGAATGCCGAGGAAGTTGCCGAGCTGCTCGATCTGCCGCCCTATACCATGCCGCTGTCGATGCTCATCATCGGCACGCCACGGAAGGAGCGTCCGGCGGTAGCGCACCCCGTGATGAACCTGGTGCACGAGGAGCGCTACTGCCGCGCTGACGCCGCGACTATGGATGCGCAGGTGGCCGAGATGGACGCGATGTTCCGTCCACATGCCCGCGAGGTGGGGGAGCGCGTCGTGGACATCTATACCCGCAAGCACACGAGTCCCTTTATGGCCGAGATGAGCCGATCCATGGAATGGTGGTTCAAAAACTGGCTTGGAAAATGACGAATGTGACAAGGGGGCAGTCCCTTTGTCACATTCCATATCGCCGCGGTAGCCTAAAGACTGTATAAATCTTTATCTAGCTGGGAAAACAGTGCATTAAAACATGGGCCGATTGCCTATAATCCCTTCGAACATTAAAGTTGGGAGGAAACCGGCTCATGGAACAAAAGGCCAAGGAGGCAGCCTCGCACGCTGCGATTCCTGTGAGCATCTCGGCGATGCTCGTCACGCTGGGCGTGGTGTACGGCGATATCGGCACCAGCCCTATGTATGTAACCAAGGCGCTCGTTGCCGGCAACGGCGGCATCGGAAGTGTGACGGAGGAGTTCGTGCTTGGCGCGCTCTCCCTTGTCGTGTGGACGGTCACGCTGCTGACCACCATCAAGTATGTGCTCATCTCGCTGCGCGCCGACAACCACGGCGAGGGCGGCATCTTTGCCCTGTACAGCCTGGTCAAGCGCTGCGGCAAGTGGCTTATCATCCCCGCCATGCTGGGTGGCGCCGCGCTGCTCGCCGACGGCATCCTGACGCCGGCCGTTACCGTTACCACGGCCATCGAGGGCCTGCGCACCATCCCGGCGGTCCATGCCGTGCTGGGCGATGACCAGGGCCGCGTCGTCGCCATTACGCTCGCCATCATTATCGCGCTCTTCTTGGTACAGCGCATCGGTACGGCCAAGATCGGTCACGCCTTTGGTCCCATCATGACGCTGTGGTTCCTGTTCTTGGGCGGCACGGGTCTGTTCTTTGTCTTCCAGCACCCCGCCGTGCTGCTGTGCCTCAACCCGGTGCGCGGCATCGCCTTTTTGCTAAGCCCCAACAACCACGCGGGCATCATGATTCTGGGCAGCTGCTTCCTCGCCACCACCGGTGCCGAGGCGCTCTACTCCGACATGGGCCACGTCGGCCGCGGCAACATCTACGCCACCTGGCCGTTCGTTAAGTGCTGCCTGCTGCTTTCCTATATGGGCCAGGGTGCTTGGCTTATGAACAACGCTGCCAACCCCGAGCTCATGGGCATTGCCGACCTCAACCCGTTCTACCAGATGCTCGCCCCGGGCCTGCGCCCGTTTGCCGTCGGCCTTTCCACCATCGCGGCCATCATCGCCTCGCAGGCGCTCATCACCGGCGCATTCTCGCTGGTGTCCGAGGCCAGCCGCCTGGACCTTATGCCGCACATGCAGGTCTTCTACCCTGCCGAGACCAAGGGCCAGCTCTACATCCCCATGGTCAACAACGTCATGCTTGTCGGCTGCGTCATCGTGGTGCTGCTGTTCCAGAACTCGGCGCATATGGAAGCCGCCTACGGCCTTGCCATTACGCTGACTATGATGTGCACCACGCTGCTGCTCTTCTTCTACCTGCATGAGGAGCGCAAGCTCAAGGTTGCTCCGTGGATCTTCGCGGCCTTCTTCCTTTTGCTCGAAGGCTTCTTCTTCGTGAGCTCGCTCACCAAGTTCTTCCACGGCGGCTACTTCACCATCCTTATGGCTGCACTCATCATGGGCATTATGGTGTGCTGGTACAACGGCACGGCGGTCGAGCAGCGCCAGTTTACGCTGCTGCCGCTGCGCAGCTACCTGCCGCAGCTCAAGCGCCTGCGTGACGACGACCGTTACGAGCGCATGAGCGACAACGTCGTGTACCTGACCAAGGACACCCATACCGACTACATCGACCGCGATATCGTCTATTCGATCTTGGACAAGCATCCCAAGCGCGCCCGCGCCTGGTGGTTCGTGAATGTCGAGACCATGGACGAGCCGCATACCTTTGCCTATTCGGTCGAGACGTTCGGCACCGACTACGTGTTCCGCGTGCATCTGTACCTGGGCTACAAGATCAACCAGCGCGTCAATGCCTACCTGCGTCAGGTTGTTCAGGACCTGGCTGCCACCGGCGAGCTGCCGCCGCAGACGCATGACTACTCGGTCTACAAGGATCCGGGTAACATCGGCACGTTCAAGTTCGTCCTGATCCGTAAGCTTCTGGCGCCCGAAAGCGATGTGGAGCCCAGCGAGCGTACGGCCATCACGCTCAAGTACATCATCCGCCGCGCCGCCGGCACGCCCGCGCGTTGGTACGGCCTGGAGAACTCCAACGTGAGCTTTGAGTACGTGCCGCTGTTCACCAAGTTCAAAGCCGTGAACAAGATGCAGCGCCTGGCCCCCAACGAGCGGCCGTAGACGCCGGTGGCTACACGGAGTTAGTTTTTGATGGATAAGCATGAGGCCGGGGAGGAAAACATGGATACAAAGGCGCTCGATGGCCGTGAGGCGGTGGTCGAAATGGTTCGTGAGGCGCGCGTTGACGCCGCCGAAGATCGGTTCTTTACGAATCGTGCCAACATGGACATGGCCGACCGCGTGATTTCGGTCGTGGTGACGGTGTTTGCCGTGGCGTGCGTTTGCGCGCTGCTCGCGCACGTGCTGTTTGTCTAACGATCGCAGGCTGCAAAGGCTTTACACTTAGAACCACCACAAGGGGAAACCACCACAAAGGTGCCTGTGAACTGCCTCCCATTTCTTGGACATCGGGAAATGGGAGGTTTTCCATGAGTATAGACCTCAGGGTGAAGCACGACCTGGAGTCCAGGAGGCGGGCCGTCGAGCTCTTCGACGCCGG
>CABUTO010000028.1 GCA_902494535.1 uncultured Collinsella sp. | reverse complement strand
TTCCATGAATGCGGCGTGGCCGCCACGGTTGGATTAGACACTCACCATTGTCGGCCTAATCCGCGGTCTTTCATGCAGCAGGGGCTCTCAATGTTTTTATGTCCTGCTCATATCGTCTCTGCCGGCAGTTGGGGACATTCCTTGTGCTAGCGTTGCATCGAGTGCTTGGGAAACCGCGACCCGGTTTTTGGCCGAATAGTGGGTCGCATTTTCCGGATGGGGTGGGTTGCGGAAAGTGCGACCCGGAATATTGCTCTGAAACGGGATGCGGTTTCCCTGATGTGCCTCAAACGGAAAGCGCATCCCATTCCGGAGCTCCAAAACGGGATGCGCTTTCCGCGCGGAAGAATTGTCGCAGCTGCGTTAGGCAGTGTTGCTCGTTACTCGCCCAGAATTAGCGCTGCGAGCTCGTCCTGGGTGTCCACCACGTAGTCGGCGCCGGCGGCTTCCAGCTCTGCGCGGCCGCGGAAGCCCCAGCTGACGCCTGCACTCTTAAGGCCGGCGTTGTGGCCGGTCAGGATATCGACATTGGAATCGCCCACGTAGAGCGTGGTCGACGGATCGGCGCCTAGCTCTTCCATCACATGCAGCGTAACAGGCGCCTCGGGCTTGGGCGGAAACGCATCGACGCGGCCCTGCACCAGCGCAAAGCGCTCGGAACCAAAATACTTCTCGATAAGCGGAGCCGCCGAGACGTGGTCCTTGTTGGTGAGCACGGCAAGCTGAACGCCCGCGGCGCGTAGGCGGTCGAGCGTCTCGATCGTGCCGGCATAGGGGGCGGTGTGGTCCTCCTTGTGCTCGCCGTAGTAAGCCCTAAACTCGGCAAGCGCCTGCTCAAACATGCGGCCGTCGCCCGCATACTCGGCGGGCATAAAGCGCTCAACCAGCTTGAGCATGCCGTTTCCCACCTTGTAGCGGTACTCGTCTACGGCAAACGTGGGCCAGCCGTGCATCTCGCAGGTATGGTTGCCGGCGGCCGCCAGATCCTCGAGCGTGTTGAGAATGGTGCCGTCCAGGTCAAAGATCACATGGGAAAAAGCTGCTGCCATGGGTGCTCCTGCCGCTTGAGTTGTAAAACGCACCCCATAATACTGGGCATGCGTGCCGGACATGTTTGGAATCTGAATATCTTTAATAGCCCTGAGCCTTTGTCGTTAGCAAATCCTCGGCAGCTGTTCTCCCACGAGCATGTCGAGGATGCGGGTCGAGCCCCAGCCGGTGCGTACGCGCACGGCGGGTCGAGCGCTCGATCCAAGCGGCACCACGCGGCCGATAATCGCGGCGTTCTCGCCGTAGCGGGCGGCGCGCATGGCGGCCAGCGCCGCATCGGCTTGTTCGGCCGGCACGACGGCAACCATCTTGCCCTCGTTTGCCACCTGCAACACGTCATAGCCGAGCATTTCGCAAGCCGCCTGCACATCGGGACGCACGGGCACGGCATCCTCGTCGACCTCCATGGCAACATTGCTGGCCTGCGCAAACTCGTTGAGCGTCGAGGCCAGGCCACCGCGCGTGGGGTCGCGAAAGCAGCGCGTGTCGGGTGCTGCGGAAAGCACATCGGCAATCAGGTGGTTGAGCGGTGCGGCATCGCTTTCGATGGTGCTCGAAAACGCCAAGCCCTCGCGTTGGCTCATGATGGCGATACCGTGGTCGCCCAGCGTACCCGATACCAGAATGACATCGCCAGGCTGGCAGTTTGCGCCACTGAGCGTTACGCCCACGGGCATTTCGCCCACGCCGGCGGTATTGATGTAGACGCCGTCGGCCCCGCCGCGCTCAACCACTTTGGTGTCGCCGGTGATGATCGCCACGCCCGCCTCGCTCGCCGTCTCGGCCATGGTCTGCACAATCTGACGCAGCTTGTCCATGGGATAACCCTCTTCGAGGATAAAGCCGCACGACAGGTAGCGCACATTGGCACCCGAGGTCGCGACATCGTTGACGGTTCCGCACACGGCGAGTCGGCCGATATTGCCACCGGGGAAGAACTGCGGCGAGACTACAAAGCTGTCGGTCGACATGGCGATGCGCCCGCTCGCGGGCAGCGCGGCGACGCCGGCGTCGTTGCCTTCGAGCAGCTCGGGCGACCCAAAGGCATCCAAAAAGACCTCATCGATGATGCGTTTCATCATCTGTCCGCCAGAGCCGTGGCCCAACAGGACGGTGCTATCGGTGATGCTATGGGACATATCCAAAACTCCAATCGTGGGTGGTGCCAGTGTGCGGGTGCGTCCGGGCTAGTTACGGTAGCGATAGTACGCCGCGCAGCTGCCCTCGGAGCTCACCATGCAGGGGCCGACGGGATGCTCGGGTGTACAAGCGTGGCCGAACAGAGGGCAGTCGCTCGGCGTAATGGCCCCGCGCAGCACGTCGCCGCAGCGGCACCCACGCGGCTCGACCGTCTCCTCGACGGGCACGTCAAAGCGGGTACGGGCATCAAAGCGCGAGAACTCGGGGCGGATGGAAAGGCCCGAGTTAGCAATCAGCCCCAGCCCGCGCCATGTGGTATCGCACGGTTCAAATACCTGCTCGACCAGCTGGCGCGCCACGGGATTGCCGTCGGCATTGACGCCACGGCGGTAAGCGTTATCGATCGCGGGTCTGTCCTCGACAACCATCTGGACCAGCATGCAGATGCCCTGCAGGATATCGACCGGTTCAAATCCCGTGACCACGCCCGGGGTATCGAACTCATCGACCAAAAAGCTAAAGGGCGCCAAGCCCGTGATGGTGGCGACGTGGCCCGGCAGGATAAAGCCGTCGATGGCGGTCTCGGGGTCGTTGGCGATGGCGCGCAGAGCCGGCGGCGTGGTCTTGTGGGCGCAATAGACCGAGAAGTTCAAAAGCCCGCGCGCCTCGGCCTCCAAGATGGCGGCGGCGATGGTGGGCGTCGTAGTCTCAAAGCCTACGCCCATAAAAATGACCGGGCGATCGGGGTTTTGCTCGGCAATGTCGAGCGCGTCGAGCGGGGAGTAGACGATGCGGATGTCGCGCCCGGCCGCCTTTTGCGCAGCGAGCGAGGTAGACGATCCGGGCACGCGCATCATGTCGCCAAAGGTGGTGATGATGGCGCCGTCTATGTTGGCGAGCGCGATTGCGTGGTCGATGTCGCGGTTGGCGGTGACGCAGACAGGGCAGCCCGGGCCGCTCAGCAGCTTGAGTCCCGTCGGCATAATGGAGCGAAAGCCATAGCGGCCGATGCTCACGGTGTGCGTGCCGCAGACTTCCATAAGGTTGATGGTGCGGTCGCCGACGAGTTCATGGATGCGTTCGATGAGCTCGCGAGCCAGCTTGGGGTCGCGAAATGCCGAAAAGTCGATACCGGAGCGAACCGGCTGCGCCGCCGCCACTAGTATGCCTCGGCCGGGTTGCTGGCCAGTTGGTCTTCTTCGACCAGTTCGGTCATGGCATTAACGAGCTCGAGCGTTTCTTGCGCTTCCTGCTCGTCGACGATCTGGATGCCAAAGCCGGCGTGTACGAGAATATAGTCGCCAACCTGCGCCGTCGGCACGAGTCTTAGCGAAACAGGGCGCTCGATGCCCATCATGTTGACGGTGGCCTTGAGGTCGTCGTCGCGTTTGACTACTTTACCGGGAACGGCAAGGCACATATTGTTCCCCTTTTATACGCTTTGCGCTGGACGGGCGCTCAATAATCCATCAGTTGATGGTAGCGCTCGCGGGGTTCGCGGGCAAACGCGTTACGCCTGTGAGACGGCGGCGTGCGAGGGCGAGCTACTGTGATGCAATCTGCGCAAGACGAGCGCTTGCGACCGCCGCCTGACCGTAGGCGATGCAGCCGTCATTGACGGGTACGGTGTGGGGGGCAAGGACAGTAAGGCCCGCGCTTTTGAGCTCGCGGGCGAGGAGCTGAAGCAGAAGTCGGTTCATGAACACGCCGCCCGAGAGCGCGACGGTGTCGATGCCCTCGTGCACGCAGATATCGCTGGCGATGCGCGCCGAGGAGCGCGCGATGCCGACATGGAAGTCGAGTGCGAGCCTGTTGGCGGGCGCTCCGGCTTCAATTCCTCCCAAAAGTGCCTCAAAGAGTGCTTTCTGGTCCAGAACATAGGGGCCGTCCAGCCACGATGGGTCAGATGCGGAGTAGCCGGCGTTGTCGTCGGGAAAATGGGCGATTTCGCTGTCGAGCGCGCGCCAGGCGGCGGCTTCGAGCTCGATGGCGGGTTCGCCCTCGTAGGTTGCCTGGCCGCAAATGCCCAAAATCGCGGTTGCGGCATCAAACAGGCGACCCATGCTGCTAGTGCGCGGACTGTTGATGCCGCGCTCGATCATCGTTGCCGTTATGCTGCGCGTTTGCTCGTCAAGGCTGTTCAAGAGCCCCGCGGCTCCCGGGTGCTCGAGCAGGTCGAGCTCGCTGAGCAGGGCAAAGGCGTTGCGGCGGGCATCGTGTACGGATGCGGCGCCACCGGGAAGCGCCCAGGCGCGCAGATGCGCGACGCGCTCAAAATCGGTGAGACGGGCGACAAGAAACTCACCGCCCCATATGGTGCCATCGGTGCCGGCGCCCGTGCCGTCGAAGGCGATGCCGAGGACGCGTGCATCGGGCGCAAGCCGGCCTGCGACAATCGCCTCTGCCATTACGCTCGCGATGTGCGCATGGTGGTGCTGGACTTCGATAAGCGGCAGATCGTGCTCGCGCGCCTGCTCGCGCGCCCATTGGCTCGACAGATAGCTGGGATGCATGTCGCATGCCAAGGCGGCAGGCGCCAGGTCAAAGAGGTTTTCCAGACGCGAGCGCGCGGCGCTCCAAGCATCGAAAGTCGCGCCGTTTTCGACATCGCCGATATGCTGCGACACAAAACAGGTCGTATGACCGTCCGAGTCCGTGCGAGTGAGTGCAATCGTGGCTTTTTGCTGCGGCCCGCAGGCGAGTACGCAGGGCGTGGTGCCGTCGAGCGCCGGCAACGACAGCGGTTGCGGCGCATATCCGCGTGCACGACGTACGGGCATGACGTCGCCGTCGACCACGCGTACCACGGAGTCGTCGTAGCGCGACAGGATCGCGCGGTCGTTGCCGAGCAGCGCGTCGGCGATGCCGGCGGCAACGAGATGCTCCCATGCAAGGGCGTCGTCGGTCTCGATGGGCTCTTCGCTCAGGTTTCCGCTGGTCATGACCAACGCATGCATGTCATGCGACGCGGCAGCTGCAAGCAACAGATGTTGAAGCGGCGTATAGGGGAGCATGACGCCGAGCTCGGGCAAGTCGTGCGCGACAGATGGCGCGAGGGCGAGGATGTCGGGGGAACCGCCGTTGCCCTCGCCAACAGTGCGCCGGCGCAGCAGCACAATGGGGCGGATACTGCCGGCGAGAAGCTCGCGCTCAGCGTCGTCGATATGGCACAGGCGCCCGGCATCGGCAAGACTGCGCACCATGACGGCAAGCGGCTTATTGCTGCGACGCTTGCGACGGCGCAGCTCGGCCACCGCCTGCTCGTTGGCAGCGTCACAGGATAGATGGAATCCGCCCAGGCCCTTGATGGCGACGATGCCACCGCTGGCCAGCAGCTCAACGCAGCGCTCGATGATAGCGTCGCTGGCCCCGCGTGTGGTGCCGACGGCCGGTGTCGCGGACGAATTCCCGCACGCATTGCCGTTTACAGCCTCGCGCCACGTAATATGCGGCCCGCAATCAAAGCAGGCATCGGGCTGCGCGTGAAAACGCCGGTCGAGTGGGTCGACATACTCCGCAGCGCACTTGGGACACATGGGAAAACAATCCATCGACGTGGCCGCTCGGTCATAAGGCAGCGATCGGATGATGGTAAAGCGTGGGCCGCAGTTAGTGCAGTTGATAAAGGGGTAGTGATAGCGTCGGTCGGCGGGATCGAACAACTCGCGCAGGCAATCGTCACAGGTGGCGATATCGGGCGAGACAAGTGTGGTGTGCGCGGTCTGGTCCTGCGACGCCACAATGTGAAAGCCCTGCTCATCGGTAGTGCTCCAACCGCCAGGCTCCAAATCCGCAATATCGACTCGCTCAACGCGAGCCGCCGCGGGCGCATGCTCAGAAAGCGCAGCGACAAATCCGTCAACCGCCTCGGCACAAGCGTGCGCCTCGATATGCACGCCGTCGCCCGCATTGAGCACCCATCCGCAAATGCCATGCGCCATGGCCTCGCGATACACAAACGGTCGCATGCCAACGCCCTGCACAATGCCCGTCACATGAATATGCACATGCCGCATGCGACACCCCTCATCAAAACCGACCAAAAAAGGACAGGTTTGTTTTGGTAGGTAAAACTTCTAAACCTGCCAAAACAAACCTGTCCCTTTTTGGCAGGTGCGCTGCGGGAAATTCCGCTACAGCCCCAGGCTCTGCTTGGTGGCGGCGCACGTGAGCTCGCCGTGCTTAACGCCGCGCAGGCCCAGCAGGCGGTCGGCTAGTTCGTAGACGCGCTCGCCGCGACCCTTGAGCGCCAGAATCTCCAAGCAGTTGTGGTGATCCAGATGCACGTGCATGGTCGACACGATCTCGTCGGTGTAGTCGTGCTGCACCTCGTCCAGGCGGCGCGTCAGATCGCCGGTATGGTGGTCGTAGATCATGGTGAGCGACCCGATAACATGCTCATCGGGCGTGCGCATCTGCTCTTTGGCGATCGAGGCGCGAATCAGGTCGCGCACGGCCTCGGATCGGTTGGCCACGTCGCCGCGGCGTGCGATCTGCTCGTCAAAACGGCGCAGCAGGTCGTCGGGTGCGGTAACCGAAAAACGGACCAGCTCGGAGCCGGAGCCACTACAGTGGCAGCCCGCGTCACCGTCCGCCCCGTGCGGGTGCTCGTGCTCGTACCCGCAGCCGTGCTCGTGTTCGGCCACCTTACACCAGCTTCACGGAGCCGACGGAGTTGTGGTCGGCCTCGATGGCTTCCTCGTAGCCCTCGAGTGCGTCGTGGGCCTCGTGCAGCGCGGCCATGGCGGTCTCGAGCTTGGCGCCGATGCGCTCCATGTCAAAATTCTCGGTCGCATGCAGCAACTGATGGCTCCATTCGTGAGCGAGCTCGATGGTGTCGTCGACCTGCTTGACGCTCATGGCAAGCTGGCTCATGTTCATTCCAACATCATGCATGGGAAATCTCCTTTTGCATGGGGCAGTTCAGTGGTTCAGATTTTACTACGCCCGCTCTGCGTGCAGCTGCATAAGAAAACGGGTACGAGTCTGTGCGACCCGCACCCGTTCACTGGGGGCTGTTTGTGACTACCATACTATCCGTGGTTGGACTCGGTGCATCTAGAAGTCCGGCGAGCGGTGCAAAAGCGCTCATAGACGGCGGGTAAGTAACAAGCGTATTACAGATGCTTCTCCAGCAGCGCCTGCAGCCTCGCCTTGGGCAGAGCGCCGACCGAGCGGTCAATTTCCTCGCCGTTCTTAAAGACAATCAGCGTGGGGATGCTCATGACGCCATATTTCATGGCCAGGTCCTGGTTGTCGTCGACGTTGCACTTGGCAACGGCAAGTTTGCCAGCCAGCTCGTCTGCCACCTCGTCAACGATGGGCGAGAGCGATCGGCAGGGCCCGCACCAGGGCGCCCAAAAATCGACTAGCACGGGCAGGCCGTCGTTAACGATGGAATCGAAGTTCTCGGGGGTAATCTGCTTAATGTCAGCCATGGTGACCTCCATAATGCGACGCGGCTCAGCCGCGTAAAACTCAGTACGACCGTGCTTATACCCAGTGGCCCGCAAAGCAACCACTCGCGGGCAGCTCTTTTATATAATGGTGGGCACGCAAACGATTGGAGAGCGCATGCCCACGTCACAAAGCCAGAAAAAAGAAGCCATCGCCCAGGCGACCGAGCAGGAGCTCGCATCGCTCGCGGGTCGTGGCGTGCGTATCGCGGGCAACGCGTGCTCGCCGATCGTGCTGGTCAAAGGCGATTTGGACGAGGCCGAGCGTTCGGGTGGCGAGCTTGCCGCCGGCCCGGATGGCGCGGCGTTGCGCAAGGCGCTTGGGGCCATCGGCTACGCGCCCGAGGATTTTTGCGTGCTGGCAAGCGTCGCCGGCGTGGGTGACGGAGCGGTCGCGGTGGGCGAGACTCTGCCGTGCGAGCTGTTCCGTGAGGCGCTTGAGGCTTTGGACCCCGAGGCGGTGCTACTGCTCGACAACAACGCGGCTGACGCCATGCGCGAGACCTACGCCGATATGCTCGTGGCAATCGATGACTTCGACACCGCCATGCTCAAGCCCGGCTTGGTCGCCCATGTGCAGGGTCGCCGCGTGCTCGCGCTCGACGGTTTTGAGGCGGCGCTCACTGACAAAGCCGCCAAGCAGCGCATGTGGGCATACATCAAGCAGCTGACCCCGGCGGCCGCTCCGCTGTAGCGGATTGGCGCCGGTGAGCGATTGCCTGGCGGGCAAGACACGCCGCGAGATCGGCGCCGCACTTCTACATCACAGCGCGCAGCTCAAACCGATCGCCGTTAATGCGGAACTGGCAGTTGCCGTTCATGCGTTCGACGGCAAGCTTAATGCTCTTGGTTCCAAAGCCGTGTCCGGTGTGCCCGGCTACGGGCATGCCGTCGACCATGCGCGGCGCGCGGTCAAACGTGTTGGAAACTAACAGCAGCAGCTGGCCGTCCTCTAATCGCAGGTCAAAGTCGACGAATCGCTTTCCCTGGGGCGCGGCGCTTGCGGCGGTGATAGCGTTTTCCAAGGCATTTGAGAGCACGCTAAACAGGTCGGCGTCACCTACGTGGATGGTTTCGGGTACGGCGGCGCGCAAGTTGGCGGTAATGCCGTTTCTATTGATATCCGAGTTAAATGACGAAAGCGCGATGTTTACGGTCTCGTTGGCGCAGAAGCGGCGTACGGCGGTGCGGTCGCCGGCTTCGCAGAGTTCGTCGATGCGATCGAGCGCCTCGTCGGTGTGGCCCTCTTCAATTAAAGCGGCCAGGCCGCGTAGAAAGTGGCGCATGTCGTGGCGAAGAATCGACAGCTCGCGCCCAGATTGACGCCAAGCCTCGAGCTCTTTGATGGCGACGCTGTCGCGGGTTTCGAGCATCCAGCGCTCTCTCTCGGCGGTTTCCTTTTCTTCGTATTCACGCAGGTAGACGGCGAGGAACATAAGGTAGAACGCGCAGAGCGCAAAGGCCAAAAACTCAACCGTCACCACCGAGCCCGAGTGGAACAGCGTGGTGTAGACGTTGGTGGCATAGTCAAAGACGTAATAGACGAGCGGCAGGATTAAAAGGATGCCCAGCTCGGTGGTGCTTTTAATCGCCAAGCGCGGACCGATGTCGCCGGCCCAATGCAGCAGGACGGCAAAGACGGCGAGTGTGGTCGCGATGCGCGCCAGATAGTACGCGATCTGAGAATCGGTTGCGGCAAATGCGGCGATGCCCATCCAATTGCTGAACTGGCAGCTCAGATAGGCACTCGTAATGCCGAGCACGGCAAGCAGCGGGCTCAGGCGGTAGCGCGCGCACAAATAGATGACGAGCGGCAGATGCACGACGAGCGGATATACCTGGCGGGCGAAAAGCTCGCCGCCGACGGCATTGGCGATCGAAAAGGCAGCGCCGGTCACGACGCCGACCAGCACCAGTTCAAGCGCATGACGCCGGTTGATCTCGACACCGCACAGCGCCGCCGAGGCAAAGACGCCAAAGAGCAGCGTCGTGGCGTGGTGGATTGCCCAAAGGACCATTTCGACCGAGGAGACCATCAGTGTCTCCCACCCTCAAAGCGCACCGCAAAGTAGGCGTCTTGGAATCCCTGCTTGCAGCTGCGCGAAAGCGGGATGCACGCGCCCGAGCGCATGACGATGTCCGTGCGGTCAAAGTGATCGATATTGCGCAGGTTGACCTGGTAGCTGCGGTGGCATTTAAAGAAGACCGCGTTTTGCTCCAAGCGGTCCTCGACGCTGCGGAACGACTCGAGTGCCTCGATATCGCGACCGTCGCGCAGGTGGAAGACCACGTGCTTGTTGCGCGCCTCGGCATATTCGATGTCGGACAGGCGCAGGGCGTGGTAGCCAAAGGAAGTTTTGATCACGAGCTCGTCGGTTGCCGCCGGGCGCATGCTCGAAAGCTCGTCGAGCAACTGCGCCAGGCGCTCGTAGGCCACGGGCTTGAGCAGATAATCGAAGGCGCGGACCTCGTAGGACTCCAGTGCAAACTCGGGCGATGAGGTGAGGAACACCAGGCGCACGGCGGTATCGGCCTGGCGCAGTTCGCGCGCGGTGTCCATGCCGTTGACGAGCGGCATGATCATGTCGAGCAGGATGATGTCGGCGCGCGACGCGGCATGGCGCGCCAGCAGGTCCTCGCCGCGCGTGACGAGCGCAACATCGACCGCCGTGCCCGTCTCGCTCGACCAACGGTCGATCATCCGGTGCAGTCTATCTAGAAAAGCGACGTCGTCGTCGCAGGCAATAATCTTGAGCATTCTGAGCCCCCTTAGTAGTTCGATTTTGCCACATTGGGTGCGGACCGCTCGCGGAGGCGTGTCCCATTTGCGCCCCACGTCGCGCAACTCGCGCCGAGCGGTATTGCGGTGGCGAAAGATGCCTCCTGCGCTATCGAGAGCTCGGCTATCCTCAGCTTGCCAGTTCGAAAATGGACCTGACACATGATTGAATCTTTATTTCAGCTTTACACCTAGGTTTACAGCTGTCTTGTCAGCTGTAAACCTAGGTGTCATACTAAAGCCCCAAGATTCGCCAAAAGAGAGGGGCCTTGATGGCACAGAGCGCGAACATGGATGCATCGGAGCTTGCACGCGATATTGCGGCCGGCCTGGCATCGGCAACGACGGCAACGGAGCGCGCGGCGCTGGTGCCCGCAGAGCTCGTCGAGGCCATTCAGCAGCTAAAAATCCAACGCGACGCGGTGATTCTGGCGCACTATTACGTGGCGCCCGAGGTGCAGGCCGTGGCTGATTACGTCGGCGACAGCTTCTACCTGGCTAAGCTCGCTAAAAGCCTGCCGCAGCAGACCATCGTGCTGTGCGGCGTGGAGTTTATGGGCGAGAGCGCCAAACTGCTCAATCCCACTAAGACCGTGCTGCTGCCCGAGCCGGGCGCGGACTGCCCCATGGCGCACATGGTCAAGCGCGAGACGGTTGACGCGGCGCGCGCCGAGTACGGCGACGACCTGGCCGTGGTGTGCTACGTCAACTCCACGGTCGAGATCAAGAGCTGGAGCGACGTGTGCGTCACCAGTTCCAACGCCGTTAAGATCGTGTCCGAGCTGCCGCAGCAGCATATCCTGTTCATTCCCGACCAAAACCTGGGACGCTTCGTAGCCGAGCAGGTGCCGCAAAAGCACGTCATCCTCAACAACGGCTACTGCCCACGCCATCACATCATCACCGTCGAGCAGATCGTCGACGCGACGGAGGCCCACCCCGACGCGCTCGTGCTGGCGCATCCTGAGTGCAAGGCCGACGTTCTGGCCGAGGCCGACTACATCGGCTCCACCGCCGGCATCATCAAGTATGCCGAGGAGTCCGACGCGAGCGAGTTCATTATCGTGACGGTCCGCGGCGTGCTCTACGAGCTCGAGCGCCGCTGCCAGGGCACCGGCAAGAAGTTCTATTTCCCCGCGGTGCAGCCCACCTGCGTCAACATGGACCTCATCACGCTCGAAAAGCTCGTGCGCTGCCTGGAGACGGGCGAGGGCGAGGTGCAGATCGGCGTCTCGGACGAGGCAGCAGACCAGGCCAAGCTCACGCTCGACCGTATGCTCGAGTACGCAGCACGCTAGAACAATGTTGCATGAGGGACGGTCCCTTATGTCACATTCAAGGGAGAGGATTCCTGTGGAAACCAAGCAATACCCCGATATGGAGTGCGACGTCGTCATTGCCGGCTGCGGCGTGGCGGGTCTGTACGCGGCCCTCAATCTGCCGACGAGCACGCGCGTGATCATGCTCTCCAAGGGCGCGGTCGATGAGTGCGATTCGATGCTCGCGCAGGGCGGCATCTGCGTGCTGCCCGAAGGCTCGGACTACGATGCCTTCTTTGAGGACACCATGCACGCCGGCCACTACGAGAACCGCCGCGAGAGCGTCGACATCATGATTCGCTCGAGCCGCTCGGTCATCAACGACCTGCTGGCGATGGGCGTGGATTTTGAGCGCAAGGCCGACGGCAGCCTCAATTTTACCCGCGAGGGCGCGCACAGCCGTCCGCGCATTGCCTTCCATGCCGACATTACCGGCAAGGAGATTACGACCAAGCTGCTCCAGGCCGTTCGCAAGCTGGATAACGTGCAGATTTTGGAGCACGTAGCCATGACCGATATCCTGACGGGCGAGCGTGACGGCGCCACGGTGTGTGCCGGTGTCGTCGCCGTTTCCGTGGACGAGGACAACTCGGTTCGTCCCGCCGACGAGCTGACAAATGCCGCCGAGGGCGTGCATGCCGGCGATCCGTTTAAGATCCATGCCCGCCACACGCTGTGGGCGACGGGTGGCATTGGCGGCGTGTACGACCACTCGACCAACTACCCGCAGCTCACGGGTGACGCCTGCTACATCGCTCAGGAGCATGGCATTAAGATGGAGCACCTGGACTACGTGCAGATCCATCCCACGGGTCTGTTCTCGCCGCAGCCGGGTCGCACGTTCCTGATCAGCGAGAGCTGCCGCGGCGAGGGCGCGATTTTGCTCAACGCCGCCGGCGAGCGTTTTACCGACGAGTTGCAGCCGCGCGATGTGGTCGCCGCCGCCATCCGCGAGCAGATGAAGCAGGATGACACCGAGCACGAGTGGCTGAGCTTTGCCCCCGTCGAGCGCGACGTGGTGACCGGGCACTTTGCCAATATCCGCGCGCGCTGCCTGGAGGACGGCCGCGACATCTTGGACGAGCCCATCCCCGTTACGCCCACGCAGCACTACTTTATGGGCGGCGTGTGGGTCGACAAGGACGGTCGCACCTCGATGCCCGAGCTCTACGCCGCCGGCGAGACGGCCTGCAACGGCGTTCACGGCAAGAACCGCCTTGCATCAAACAGCCTGCTCGAGGCGCTGGTCTGGGGTCGTCGCGCCGCGTGGTATATGCGTACCGGCGAGTCACTGGCCGTGGAGCAGGCAGGCGATCCCGCGCTCGATGGCCGTCATCGCGCCCTGGGCGCCGACACCCTGGCAATCGATGATTTGGCCCGTGCCGCCGGCACGCAGGCCGTGGAGGAGTAGACCATGAATCCCATTACCATGAAGCTCGTCGTCGATGATCTGATTCTGCAGGCTCTGCGCGAGGACATTACGTTTGAGGACGTGAGCACGGCGAGCGTGTGCCCCACGGCGCGTCCCGCCACGGTGGAGCTTATCGCCAAAGCCGATGGCATCATTGCCGGCCTGGATGTGTTCGCTCGCACCTTTGAGCTGCTGGATTCGCAGAGCTCGGTGCTGTTTGATGTTGCCGACGGTGACGAGGTGCATGCCGGCGACCACGTGGGTCAGGTGCGCGGCGATGCGCGTGTGCTGCTTTCGGGCGAGCGCGTGGCGCTCAACTACCTGCAGCGCATGAGCGGCATCGCTACCTATACGCACAGCATGGCCGCGGCGCTCGAGGGAACCAAGACCGTGCTCGTCGACACGCGCAAGACCACACCGGGCATGCGCGTGTTTGAGAAGGCGGCGGTTGAGATTGGCGGCGGCAGCAACCACCGTTACAACCTGTCGACGGCCGTCATGCTCAAGGACAACCACATCGATGCCGCCGGTGGCGTGACGCGCGCGATCGAGATGGCGCGCGCCCATGCATCGTTTACCACGACGGTCGAGATCGAGTGCGAGAACCTGGACATGGTGCGCGAGGCCGTGGAGGCCGGCGCCGACATCATCATGTTCGACAACATGACCCATGACGACATGGCCGCCGCTATTGAACTTATCGCCGGCCGCGCCAAGACCGAGTGCTCGGGCAACGTGGATGCCAGCAATATCCGCGCGCTTGCCGACCTGGGCGTTGACTTTATTAGCTCGGGCGCCCTGACGCACTCCGCGCCGATCCTCGACCTCTCGCTTAAGCACCTGCGTCTGCTGGACGGTAAATAATGAACGCCCGCGAGCGTCGCCGTGCCATCATGGCCGTGCTCGAGGGGGCCAAGGGGCCCGTATCGGGCAGCGCGCTTGCCCGCGAGGTGGGTGTGAGCCGCCAGATCGTGGTGCAGGACATCGCCCTGCTGCGCGCCGATGGGCACGATATCGTGGCGACCAACCGCGGCTACGTGCTGCAGGAGGCCCCCAGCAGCCCCGCCGTGCCTACGCGCTTGGTCAAGGTTCGCCACAGCGTGGAGCAGGCAGGCGATGAGCTCACGAGTATTGTCGACGCCGGCGGCGCCGTGCTCAATGTGATTGTCAATCACCGCGTGTACGGTAAGATTACGGCCGACCTGGACATCCGCAATCGTCGCGATGTCGAGCGCTATCTGCGCGATATCGAGAGCGGCAAGAGCTTTCCGCTGCTGACGGTGACCAGCGGCTACCACTTCCATCGCATTGCGGCGGAGGACGAACAGACCCTCGACGAGATCGAGGCGATGCTCAAGGAAAAAGGCTACCTAGCAGACCTGATGCCCTACGAAGACGATTTGTCCTAGTCGACGCCGCATCTATAAGTTGCGGTGAAATAGTTCCTAAAATCGGCATCCAAGACATAAAACAGGAACTATTCCACCGCAACTGCCAAGGGTCCCGCTCCAAATTAGCTGCCCACATATGCAAAAGGAGGCCTCCGCGGCGATGCGGAAGCCTCCTTTTTTGTGCACGGTGTACTTTTGAGTGTGCAAGTGGGGGAGTTGTTACTCCTCGACGATCTCGGTGATCGCGCCGGCGGGGCAAGCGTCCTGGCAAGCGCCACAGGCGACGCAGGAGTCCTCGTCAGCGACGGTAGCGACGTCCTGGAGCTCCAGAACGCCAGCGGGGCAGGAGTCGACGCAAACGCCACAAGCGATGCACTCGTCGGCATCAATTACGGGATGAGCCATGGTAGTTTCCTCTCTGTTGACCGACGCTACAGACGATGCGCGCCGGTTTGATTCGGGCAAAAACATACCACGGGAGCGACCGTTTGCAATACCCTCTGGCCGGCATCTTCATACCGTTCGCCGAGTATGCCAAGGTTTACTAAAAAACGCGCAGGTGGGGCCGTTGAGCTGCGCAAATGTTAGCTAAAGGTGACTTGAGATATTGAGCTATTGAACGAGCTTTTGGAAAGCGCAACCCAGAATTGGCGTCCAAAACGGGTCGCGCTTTCCGGTCGAGCCCTCTGGCGGAAACTGCGACCCAGAATCCACACTCAGACTGGGATCTATTTTCCCGAGGGCCTTGGTTGCGGAAACTGCAGCCCGGAATTCACGCTCAAACCGGGATTTGCTTTCCGCAGGGCCATCCCGAGGGGTTCCAGACCCAAGCCTCAGCCATCTCTACATAGATCTCGATAGATTTGACGAGAACTCATTCAGCGCATCTACCTGCGCATTTAAGAACCTAAACTCTCAGCAATAAGAAATCTTATATGAATTGACTTAGATTTTGTATATTCCGGCCCATAAGGGGATACACTACATCCTGAAAGACAAGCCGAAGCGCCGCGCGACAGATCGTCGAGGCGGCGCGAACGCAAAAGAGAGAGGGAATTTCTAATGAGTAAGATTCTTGGTATCGACCTTGGTACTACTAACTCCGCTATGGCCGTTCTCGAGGGCGGTTCTCCGACCATTATCGTGAACGCCGAGGGCGACCGCACCACCCCGTCCGTCGTGGGCTTCCGTGCCGACGGCGACCGCGTCGTGGGTAAGGCCGCTAAGAACCAGGCTGTCACCAACCCCAAGAACACCGTGTTCTCCATCAAGCGCTTCATGGGCCGCAAGTACTCCGAGTGCACCTCCGAGATCAAGACCGTGCCGTATGAGGTCAAGGAGGGCCAGGGTGGCCGTGCCGTCGTCGATATCGAGGGCAAGGATTACACCGCCGAGCAGGTGAGCGCCATGACGCTCGCCAAGATGAAGGCTGACGCCGAGAAGTATCTGGGCGAGACCGTCACCGACGCCGTCATCACCGTCCCGGCCTACTTCAACGACGCCCAGCGTCAGGCCACCAAGGACGCCGGTAAGATCGCTGGCCTCAACGTCAAGCGTATCGTCAACGAGCCGACCGCTGCTGCTCTGGCCTATGGCCTGGACAAGCAGGGCACCGACCAGCGCATCCTGGTCTTCGACCTGGGCGGCGGCACCTTCGACGTCTCCATCCTCGACCTCGCCGACGGCGTGTTTGAGGTTCTGTCCACCTCGGGCGATAACCACCTGGGCGGCGACGACTGGGATCAGCGCGTCATCGACTGGATGGCCGATAAGTTCCAGCAGGAGAACGGTGTCGACCTGCGTCAGGATCCCATGGCCCTGCAGCGTCTGAAGGAGGCCGCCGAGAACGCCAAGAAGGAGCTCTCCGCCGCCCAGCAGACCACCATCAACCTGCCGTTCATTACCATGAACCAGTCCGGCCCGCTGCACCTCAATTACACGCTGACCCGCGCCGAGTTCGAGAAGATCACCCGCGACCTGCTCGAGCGCTGCAAGCAGCCTGTCACCAACGCCCTGCGCGACGCCAAGCTTAAGCTCTCCGATCTGACCGAGGTCATCCTCGTCGGCGGCTCCACCCGTATGCCCGCTGTCCAGGAGCTCGTCAAGACCATGACCGGCAAGCAGCCCAACATGTCCGTGAACCCCGACGAGGTCGTTGCCGACGGTGCTGCCGTCCAGGGCGGCGTGCTCACCGGCGACGTCGAGGGCATCCTGCTGCTCGACGTTACCCCGCTGTCGCTGGGCGTCGAGACCATGGGCGGCATCATGACCAAGATGATCGACCGCAACACCACGATCCCGACCTCCAAGACCGAGGTCTACTCCACCGCTGCCGACAACCAGACCAGCGTCGAGATCAACGTGCTCCAGGGCGAGCGCGAGCTTGCCCGCGACAACAAGTCGCTCGGTAAGTTCCAGCTGACCGGCATTCCGGCTGCCCGCCGCGGCGTGCCGCAGATCGAGGTCACTTTCGACATCGACGCCAACGGCATCGTCAAGGTCTCCGCTAAGGACAAGGGCACCGGCAAGGAGCAGCAGATCACCATTTCCGGCTCCACCGCTCTGTCCGACGACGAAGTCGATCGTATGGTCAAGGACGCCGAGGCTCATGCCGAGGAGGACAAGAAGCAGAAGGAAGAGGTCGAGGTCCGCAACCAGACCGACAGCCTGTGCTACTCCACCGAGCAGACCCTCAACGAGCTGGGCGACAAGGTTTCCGCCGACGTGAAGTCCAAGGCCGAGGCCGCTATCGCCGACGCCAAGAAGGCGCTCGAGGGCTCTGACGTCGAGGCTATCAAGGCCGCCGGCGAGTCCCTGCAGTCCGTGGCCTACGAGCTGGCCCAGGTTGTCTACGCCGACGCTCAGCAGCAGACCGACGGTGCCGCTGGCGCTCAGCCTGCCGACGATGACGTTGTCGACGCCGACTACGAGGTTGTGGACGACGAGGACAAATAATCATGTCCGCCCGTAAAGCTCGCACGGAGGCGGCCGCCGCTGGCGCCGCCCCCGTTGACTCTGAGGAGAAGGACGTGAAGATTCCCGTAGAGGCCGTCGACGATACCGAGGCCAACGAGGCCGCGGCCGCCGAGGCTGTCGAGAACCAGGTAGAGGATTCCAACAAGGAGGCGACGATGACCGAGGACGAGATGGTGGAAGCTGCTATCCGCGCCGGTGAGGAAGCCGCCGATAACGACTTTAAGCTCAAGTTCGAGCAGGCCCAAAAGGAGCTCGCCGACGTGCGCAGCGAGCTCGATGCTGCGGCAGAGGCCCAGAAGGCCGCCGAGGACAAGGCAAAGGACGCCACCGAGCGTACCGCCCGTCTGCAGGCCGACTGGGAGAACTTCCGTCGCCGCACCGCCAATGAGCGTATCGCCGAGCGCGAGCGCGCGACCGAGAAGCTCGTCACTGCGCTGCTGCCGGTGGTCGACGATATCGAGCGCGCGATCGACCATGCCCGCAGCCAGGAGCTTTCCGACGACTTTAAGCAGTTCGTCGACGGCGTTGACGCGGTACATGCCAAGCTGCTCGACGTGTTTGCGCACGAGGGCGTTGAGCCCATCGACCCCAAGGGCGAGGCGTTCGATCCGCTCGAGCACCAGGCCGTGGGTCGCGTCGAGGACGCGTCGCAGTACGACGAGACCGTCAACGACGTGTACCAGAAGGGCTACCGCATGGCGGACCGCATCCTGCGTTCCGCGATGGTGACGGTGACCTACGGTGGCGAGAAGCGCCCCGCACCGGAGCCCGAAGCGGCGCCCGAGGATGCTACGGCCGATACGGCCGAGAGCACCGAGGAGTAATTGAGAAGGGCCCCGGGGCAACACCCGGGGCCCTTTCTGGCCTAGTGCCATATGAAAGCATGAGCCGCCGCCCGCTGGGCGGCGGATGAAACAGGAGAGGAGCTACGATGGCTGCAGGCAAAACCTTCTATGACATCCTGGGCGTATCCAAGAGCGCCTCCGACAAAGAGATCAAGAGTGCGTTTCGCAAGCTCGCGCAAAAATATCACCCCGATGCCGGCGGCGACGAGGCCAAGTTCAAGGAGATCAGCGAGGCCTACGAGACGCTTTCGGACGAGAAGAAGCGCAAAGAGTACGACCAGATGCTCATGTTTGGCGGCATGCCGGGCGCGGGCGGCGCGTATGGCGGCGGCTACGGTGCCGGCGCGGGTGCCAGCGGCTGGGGCGACATCTTCGACAGCATCTTTAGCGGCAACGGCGCCTGGGGCAGCGATTGGGGCTCGGGCTTTGCCGGGGCTGCGGGCGCTGCCGGTGCCGGCGCGGGTCGCAGCCGTGCTCGCAAGGGCGGCGACCTGTCGCTGACCGTCGATGTTTCGGCCGAGGACGCGTTTCGCGGCGTGACGCACAAGGTCACCTATCGCATTCCCTCGACAGGCGAGCAGCAGACCATTACGGTCTCGGTGCCCGCGGGCGCGGTCGACGGCGGCAAGCTGCGCTACAAGCGTCGCGGCGAGTATGGCGTTGCGGGTGGCGAGCGCGGCGACCTGGTCGTGACCACGCATGTGGAGGAGCACCCGCTGTTTAAGCGCAAAGGTGCCGACGTGACCATGGAGGTACCGGTCTCGGTCTACGAGGCGGCGCTCGGCTGCACGGTGGACGTGCCCACGCCCGGCGGCGCGACGGTCCGTCTGAAGGTGCCCGCTGGCACCCAGACGGGCAAGAAGTTCCGCTTTAAGGAGATGGGCGCGCCCGACGTTAAACACCGTGGCCGTACGGGTGCGCTGCTCGTCGAGATCAAGGTGCAGGTTCCCACGAACCTGTCTGATGACGAGCGCGATGCCATGACCAAGCTGCGCGAGGCCGACACGCGCGACTACCGCGAGAAGGTCAACCGTTACAAGGCGACGTACTAGGGCGGTCGCGGCGCACGCCCACGCCCGCGGGCTTATGATGGACGATAACGAGACGGAAAGGGGTCAGGTAGCATGGCCGAGGACAATAGGAACAAACCGCTGTACATGATCAGCGTGGCGGCCGAGCTGACCGGCATGCATCCGCAGACTCTGCGCGTCTACGAGTCCAAGGGCCTGGTGAACCCCCAGCGCTCGGGCGGCAACACACGCCTGTATTCGCGTGCCGATATCGAGCGCCTGGAGCTCATCAACCAGCTGACCGACGAGGGCATTAACCTTGCTGGCGTGGTGCGCATCCTTGATATGAAGGAGCGTGCCGAGGAGCGCGAGCGCGAGAACGAAAAGCTCCGTGCTCGCGTGCGCCAGCTCGAGGACGAGCTGCACGAGTACAAGATGCAGAAGAAGATTACCGCCCTGGCCCCGCGCGATGGCTCGGTTAACCCCGAACAGGTCATGCGCAAGCTTTTGGGCGCCGGCGGAGATCTGTAGGTTCCGCCGTTCTGCCGAACGGCGTAACGGCTCGACGCTGCGCCTTTGGTTCCGCCGTTCTAACGAACGGCGGACCGGTCGACGCTGCAAGCCCGCCAGAGCGGCAATCTGCCTTTCAACTTCGGCGGCATGATCAGAAGATCAATGCCGCCTTGTTTCAAGGCACCTTGCTCGCTCTGGTGGGCTTTCGCTGTCCGCGCCAAAACATCGGCGTTGTTATGGGTAGTCATTGGGGACGTTCTTAAATGACTAGTCGAAAGGGACGCTCTTGCACCAAATTTGCCGGACCGCACCGGGCTTGCCCTTTACTTTACCGAGATAAAGTGAACGTGCAGATTCGTAACCCACTCGCAACCGTTCTATGGCACGATATTGAACGAATGTATGCTATGCGCCCAAATCTTTTGGGCAGAGTGGGAGACAGTATGGTTAAGCTGTACGAGGACGGCATCTACCTGCGCGGCGGCAGCGAGATTGTGCCTGCGGCCGAGGCTGCCGAGCGCGGTATTACGCAGGCACCCGAGGATGCCAAGCGTGGCACCATCGCGTATTCGATCCTCCAAGCACACAATACGTCCGGCAACCCCGAGGCGTTCAAGATTCGCTTCGATGCCATGGCGAGCCACGACATCACCTTTGTCGGCATCATCCAGACGGCGCGCGCCTCGGGCATGGAACAGTTCCCACTGCCCTACGTGCTCACCAACTGCCATAACTCGCTGTGCGCCGTGGGCGGCACCATCAACGAGGACGACCACGTCTTTGGCCTTTCAGCGGCCAAGAAGTACGGCGGCATCTTCGTCCCGCCGCACATCGCCGTCATCCATTCCTTTATGCGTGAGAACTTCGCCGGTTGCGGCAAGATGATCTTGGGCTCCGACTCGCACACCCGCTACGGCGCCTTGGGCACCATGGCCGTGGGTGAGGGCGGCGGCGAGTTGGCCAAGCAGCTGCTGCGTGACACCTACGACGTCGCCTATCCCGGCGTTGTCGCCATCTACCTCACGGGCGCCCCGCGCCCCGGCGTCGGCCCGCACGACGTTGCGCTCGCCATCATCCGCGCCGTCTTTGCCAAGGGCTACGTCAAGAACAAGGTCATGGAGTTTGTGGGCCCCGGCATCGCGAGCATGACGACCGACTACCGTAACGGCGTCGATGTCATGACCACCGAGACCACCTGCCTGTCGAGCATCTGGGCCACCGACGAGGACACGCACACGTTTCTGACCATGCACGGCCGCGGCGACGACTACCGCGAGCTCAAGCCCGCCGATGTTGCCTACTACGACGGCTGCGTCGAGGTCGATCTGTCGAGCATCAAGCCCATGATCGCGCTGCCGTTCCATCCTTCCAACGGCTTCGAGATTGACGAGCTCAACGAGAACCTCGAGGACATCCTGCACGAGGTGGAGCTCGAGGCCGCCAAGATCGGCGAGGGCAAGACGCACTTTAGCCTGCTCGACAAGATCGTCGACGGCAAGCTGCACGTGCAGCAGGGCGTTATCGCCGGCTGCTCGGGCGGTAACTACGACTCCGTGGTTCAGGCCGCCCGCGTGCTCAAGGGCGCCAACACCGGCTGCGGCGAGTTCTCGCTGTCGGTCTACCCCACGAGCCAGCCCGTGGCACTCGAGCTTACACGCCGCGGCTACATCTACGACCTTATGGAGGCCGGCGCGATCGTGCGCACGGCATTCTGCGGCCCGTGCTTCGGCGCCGGCGACACGCCTGCCAACAACGGCCTGTCCATCCGCCACACTACGCGCAACTTCCCCAACCGCGAGGGTTCCAAGCCGGGTAATGGCCAGCTGAGCGCCGTGGCCCTGATGGACGCCCGTTCCATTGCGGCGACGGCTGCCAACGGCGGCGTCCTGACGCCGGCGACCGATCTGCCCGAGGAGACTTGGGACGAGGCCTGCGAGTACACCTTTGACGACGCGCCGTACAAAAAGCGTGTGTACTGGGGCTTTGGCAAGGCGGAGCCTGCCGACGAGCTGGTCGAGGGTCCCAACATCAAACCGTGGCCCGCGATGGAGCCTCTCGGCGACGATATCCTGCTCAAGGTGTGCTCCAAGATCATGGACCCGGTCACCACGACCGACGAGCTCATTCCTTCGGGTGAGACGAGCTCCTTCCGCTCCAACCCGCTGGGCCTGGCCGAGTTTACGCTCAGCCGCCGCGACCCGGCTTACGTGGGCCGCTCCAAGGAAGTCGACGCCGTGGAGAAGCGCCGCGTTGCCGGCGAGGCAGCAGGCGACTTGGCGGCGCTCGATGCCGAGCTTGCTGGTGTGTTTGAGGCGCTGGTCGGCGCGGGTGTCGCTGCCGACGCCAAGGCGACCGAGTACGGCTCCATGCTCTATGCCAAGAAGCCCGGTGACGGTTCTGCCCGCGAGCAGGCTGCGAGCTGCCAGCGCGTAATTGGCGGTCTGGCAAACATCGTCCACGAGTACGCCACCAAGCGCTATCGCTCCAACGTGATGAACTGGGGCATGGTGCCCTTCCAGATGGAGGCCGAGCCCAACTTTGAGGTGGGCGACTACGTCTTTGTGCCGGGTATACGCGCTGCGCTCGATGGCGACCTGAAGGACATTGCCGCCTACGTGGTACGTGCCGATGGTGCGGTCGAGCAGATTGAGCTCTACATTGCCGATATGACGGCCGAGGAGCGTGCCATCGTCAAGGCCGGCTGCCTGATCAACTACAACAAGTTCAAGGCCGCTGCCGAGTAACTCTGCTGTACGCCCCGGACACACCTTTCCCTCGTGCTCACGCGCTTCGCGAGGGTCGCCCGAGGGAAAGGTGTGGCCGGGGCTACCGCGACGTTCTCGCTGGGTCTTGAGGGGCGCTAATAAATAGACTTGCTTGATGCCGCCTCTGTTAATGGGGCGGCTTCTTTTTGTCGAAAACCGCCACAAAGGGGACAGGCACCTTTGTGGCGGTGGGGAACGAGCTCGATGTTGCCGTGCTCGTTGAACGACATTCTAATGAGCGTCTCTACAGGATTTCATCCGGGCTGGCGGGTTTGGTTGTTTTGGGGATGCCGAGTTTGGATGACGCGAAATCGTCAACATTGTCCTTGATTCCGTCTTTGGTGTAGACGGTGACCATATAGGTGCTGTGTCCGAATTCGCCCTTGTCGCGTGTTGCCCAGGCATCCCAGTAGGCGGCCCCGTTTCGCCCTTTGATTTTTCCGACACGGCGGAGTTCTGTTCGCTTTAATTTCTGGTTGCTATAGATGGTTCGACCGGCCTCCTCGGTGAGCCCGCACTGTCCAAGCATCTTGTCGAGGACTTGGTTCATGTGGCGCTCATCGGTGTTTGGTGCGTAGTCGTAGGCGAGGGTGATGGAGTCGAGTGGCTGGTCGTCGATCAGATAGTTTAGCGCCTGAGGTTCAAGGCAGAAATAGGGGGAGCATCCGTCGATCTGACCGAGCAGTGGCAACTTTGACTGCCAAATTCCGGTGGGAACTCTATCTTCGTAAAACACGCCGCGGCAGATAAAGGAGAGCGAGGTGGCACGCGAACCGGCGTCGACCATTCCGCAAAGATCGAAGGGCGAGGCGAAACCAAAAGAAAAGGGAGTGACGACGATAAGGAAGAGCATCGCGATGGGTATGGCGAGAATGGCGATGACGTTGCGACCGGTGGAATGAGACGGCTTCATATGCGCTCCTCGAGACAAAGATCTGTTGAGGATAGGCAGAAATGGATATGTTCAGAGAACAATTCAAGTTTAATCTCATGGCGCGAGATGGTCGACCGTTAGCGTCGAAAACCACCACAAAGGTGCCTGTCCCCTTTGTGGTGGTGGGGAGCGGACGGTTTCTTTTGGTGATAGTGTTAGCTGGAGGTATCATTAGGGCACATGGCGAAGGTTTGCATTGTGAGGTGTTTTGCCGTGAGACATTCTGCCCGTATTGGATTGATTGTCTTGGCGCTTGCGATCGCTGTGGTTGGCGCGGGCGCTGTCGGTATGGCATTTCTACCTGCTGCGGTGACGGAGCCGGTGGTCAAGCCTGTGACTCAATCTGTCGAACTTCTGACCGGCGACGACAAGCCCGAGACCATTACCGTTGATTTTGATGAGCAGCCGGCTGTGCTGGGTATTAGCAATTATCCGCGTATTCAGCTTGGGGCCATGCGCTATACCACGGATACAAGCCTGATCGATAGGGCGTCCGAGCTACTCAAGGGCAAAACATTTAAGCGTTGGTACGGATATGCGTCCTATCGGGCAAAAGCGAACGACATGGTTGGCGGATGCCACTCTTCCATCGAGCTGGACACTGCAAACGGCGCAAAGTTATGTGATGTCTCGTACGATCCGGGCTACGAGGGCAATGAGGGCCCGGGCATCTACATCATGGACGGCGATGTCGCCTATGTCATGGAGGGCGACCAGACCGAGCTCAACGATTTTATGGGCCAGTGTATCCAAGATGCCTATAAACAGACCTGCTTGCCTGACCCGCAGACTGCACGCGATAGTGGGTCTGCCCGCACATGGCTGTTCGAGGATGAGATGCCCTGGACCGTCGAATCGGGAAGTACGGGTTCGGCGAAGGAGTAGAGACCGCGACTACCACAAAGGTACCCGTCCCCTTTGTAGTAGTTCTCGGTTTGTCTCGATTTGTAACATCTTGACTGCTAAAAGTGGGCCTGGTGTTACAGATTTAGATTTTTGATCCGGGTGTTTTCTGTTCGTCTCGATTTGTAACAGATAGAGCTCTATTTGCCGACTAGATGTTACAGATTGAGACAAACGGGCGCCGCTGAACAATTCGTCTCGATCTATAACATCTGGAGCCATAAACAGTCGCTAGATGTTACCGATTGAGATAGTAAGGGGACGAGGCCGCAGCGGGCGAGAGGGTCTGCCCCCTATCTCTTAATCACTCAGAAAATCTTATATATAGAGACTTAGATTTGTGTATAAGATCGTACAAAGCTGGCAACAATACTTCTCGAACAACGTGAAGCCGCCCCGTAGGGCGGCCGCCCCAAGAGAGGTGATTCCATGAGAATCGATAAGCTAGCAATGACGTCGCGCGAGGCGCTGCAGACCGCCATGAGCACGGCTGCCGATGCGCAAGCCGGCGCGGTGGAGCCGATTCACCTGCTGTCTGCCCTGCTCGGTGCCGGCGAGCGCAATATCTCCGTGATCATCGAGCGCATCGGTGCCGACCCGGCGCAGCTTGCACGCTCCACACAGGATGCCATCGACCACGCGCCCAAGGTTTCGGGCGAGGGCCAGCAGATGGGCCTGTCCAATGAGCTCGTCCGCGTCATCGAGAAGGCCGAGAAGAAGGCCACCAAGATGGGCGACAGCTTTGTGGTGACCGAGCATCTGCTGATGGCACTTGCCGAGGACAAAGGCGAGGCGGGCCGCGTGCTGCGCGATGCCGGCGTGACCAAGGAGCGCATCGAGCAGGTCTATGAGGAGCTGCGCGGCGATGACCGCGTGACGTCTGCCGAGGACAAGACGCAGTTTGAGGCGTTGGAGCAGTACGGTCGCAACATCTGCGACCTTGCCCGCGCCGGCAAGCTCGACCCGGTCATCGGCCGTACCGATGAGATCCGCCGTACCATCCAGGTCCTGTCCCGCCGCACCAAGAACAACCCCGTGCTCATCGGCGAGCCGGGCGTCGGCAAAACTGCTATCGTCGAGGGTATCGCCCAGCGTATCGTGGCCGGCGACGTGCCGAGCACCCTGCGCGACCGCGACCTCATCGAGCTCGACATGAGCGCGCTGGTCGCCGGCGCCAAGTACCGCGGCGAGTTCGAGGACCGCTTAAAGGCCGTGCTCAAGGAAGTGCAAAAATCGGAAGGCAAGGTCATCCTGTTCATCGATGAGCTCCATACCATCGTGGGCGCGGGTGCCACCGAGGGCTCCATGGACGCCGGCAACATCCTCAAACCGGCGCTCGCTCGTGGCGACCTGCACGCGATCGGCGCGACCACGCTCGACGAATACCGCAAGTACATCGAGAAGGATGCGGCGCTCGCCCGTCGTTTCCAGACCGTTATGGTGAGCGAGCCTACCGTCGAGGACACCATCTCGATTCTGCGTGGCCTCAAGGAGAAGTACGAGATCTTCCACGGCGTGCACATCACCGATAGTGCGCTCGTGGCCGCCGCCGACCTCTCCGATCGCTACATCGCCGACCGCTTCCTGCCCGACAAGGCCATCGATCTGGTCGATGAGGCCGCAAGCCGCCTGCGCATGGAGCTCGACAGCATGCCGGTCGAGATCGACGCCACCACGCGTCAGCTCACCCAGCTGCAGATTGAGGAGCAGGCGCTCATGAAGGAGACCGACGACGCTTCCAAGGAGCGTCTGGAAGCCCTGCGCCAGGAGATCGCCGAGATTCAGGAAAAGCTCAACGTGCAAAAGGCTGGCTGGCTCAACCAAAAGAACGCCATCGACCACGTGCAGGAGCTTAAGGGCCAGCTTGACGAGGCCAAGAGCGAGGAGGAGCGCGCGACGCGCAACGGCGATCTGGGCCGTGCGTCCGAGCTTCGCTATTCTGTGATCCCGGGTCTGCAGCAGCAGATTCAGGATTCTGAGGCTGCGCTCGAGGCGCAAAAGCAGCAGGACGGCGAGGGCCTCAACGAACAGGTGACCTCCGATGAGATCGCCGAGGTCGTGAGCGCCTGGACCGGCGTGCCCGTGTCCAAGATGATGCAGGGCGAACTCGACAAGCTCAAGGGCTTGGAGGGCGAGCTGCATAAGCGCGTCATCGGCCAGGACGAGGCCGTCTCCGCCGTCGCCGCAGCTGTGCGCCGCAGCCGTGCGGGCCTCTCCGATCCGGACAAGCCCATCGGAAGCTTCTTCTTCCTGGGTCCCACCGGCGTGGGCAAGACCGAGCTCGCCAAGGCGCTGGCCGAGTGCCTGTTCGATGACGAGCGCGCGCTCGTGCGTATCGACATGTCCGAATACATGGAGAAGTTCAGCGTCCAGCGTCTGATCGGTGCGCCCCCGGGATACGTGGGCTACGACGAGGGCGGCCAGCTCACCGAGGCCGTGCGCCGTCGCCCGTACTCCGTAATCTTGCTCGACGAGATGGAGAAGGCTCATCCTGATGTCTTCAACGTGCTGTTGCAGGTGCTCGACGACGGCCGTCTGACCGATGGCCAGGGTCGTCAGGTGTCCTTCAAGAACACGATCATCATCATGACGTCTAACGTGGGCTCCAAGGCTATCGCCGAGCTTTCCGGCAAGGACGAGGAGGAGATGCGCCATCAGGTCGACGCGGCCATGGCTCAGACCTTCCGCCCCGAGTTCCTCAACCGTATCGACGATATCGTGGTGTTCCATCCGCTCGGTATGGCGCAGATCGAGAAGATCGTCGACATCCAGCTCGCCGACGTCCGCGCGCGTCTGGCCAAGGAGCGCATGACGCTTGCCATCACCCCGGCGGCCAAGCAGATGCTCGCCGTGGGCGGCCTGGACCCGGTCTTTGGCGCCCGTCCGCTCAAGCGTCTGGTTCAGCGCGAGGTCGTGGATGCCATCGCCGCCGCTATCATCGACGGCACGGTGCGCGAGGGCGATCAGGTGACGGTCGATGTCGACAAGGACGGTGGCTTTACCGTCGTGTGCGACAACACGCCGGCGGCCACCTACGAGGTCCCCGACGCAGAGTAAATTATGGGGCCGGCTTTAACCGCACCTCATCGCAAAACGCCAAGGGCGGCGGATCCAATCGGGTCCGCCGCCCTTTTTCGTGCGACAATCGATGATGTTGAGCATGAGCACATGGCAAGGAGATATGCAGATGAAAGACGAGAACAAGACGCACGCACCGGTTGCTGAGGCAGCGCCCGCCGCGCCGGTCGCACCGAAGGCTTCTCCCAAACCGGCGCCCAAGCCGCGCGACCCCTACATCCGTGCCGAGAACGAGGACGATGACGGCTACGATCCCTACAGCGATCGCCGCCCCGAGCGCGAGCCGATGTTCGAAGCCGACCCCTGGCGCTAAGTGCCACCCAAAAGGCCACCAATAAGTTGCGGTGAAATAGGGACTGTTTTGCGGTTTGACCAGCAAAAACAGCCCTATTTCACCGCAACTGCGTTAGGGATTTTTCTACAGGGGGAGGGTAGTCAAAAAAGCCCCGTCCCAAATTGACTGCTCGGGGAGTCGCATTCGAGCTCGGTTGTCCTCTTAGCCACTCGATATCCTTCGGAGCAATAACGGTGATAAAACTTGCTTAAGTGTTAATCAAGCCACACACAATCTTGCTCTCTAATTAATCAAGAATCAGTATAATTTTGATTAGCTAGAGAGCAAGATTGGAGAATCATGGCATTCAACGACTTGATCGCCCAGAAAATAAAGGACTTTGAACAGCAGGGGGTTCCGCAGGTCTTTGAGCGAGACCTTGATCTGGGAAACCCACAGGAGCCAAAGCGCGACAACATCGTAAATGTGGTTGTGGGGGCCCGCCGTTGTGGAAAGACGTATCGCCTGTATCAGGAGATGCAGCGGCTTCAGGGTCGGGGCGTCGAGCTTGACCGGATGCTTTACTTTAATTTTGAGGACGAGCGCTTGCGCCCGTATGAGTCATCGCTGCTGGCGGACGTGCTCGACACGTTCTATGCGCTGTATCCTGCTGCTCGAACCGAGGGCGCTTACATTTTCTTTGACGAGATCCAGGAAATTCCCGAATGGGGTGCGTTTCTGCGGCGTGTAGTCGATACGGAGAAAGCGACCGTCTATGTGACGGGATCTTCTTCTAAGATGCTGTCCTCAGAGCTTAAGAGCGAGTTCAGGGGTCGTTCTCTTATACGGGAGCTTTTTCCGTTGAGTTTTTCGGAATACGTTCGGTATAAGACGGGGAGCGTTTTCGAGCCAGATGCGACCTTTTCCCCAAGCGATGCAGCGCTGCTTCGACATCATCTGATCGGATATCTTGAACGAGGGGGATTCATCGCGACGCTTGAGCAGACGCCCGCAGACGCGATTCAGCTGCTACAGGAATATGCTTCGCGAACGGTCGCTATGGACGTCGTTGAGCGTTACGACGTCAAGAACCCTCGCTTGGCATCGCTGTTCCTAACGCGGTGTATGGCATCTTCGGGACGAGAGCTGTCGGTGAACAAAGTGTACAACGAGTTCAAGAGCAGGCAGATACCCGTCAGTCGTAATTCGCTCAGCGACTTACTTGAGTATTATGAGGACGCCTACCTGCTGTTCTCCGTGCCGGAGTTCACGCGTTCACTGGCAAATAACATGCGGTCTGCGTCTAAGGTCTACGCTGTCGATCCTGCGATGTTTGGAGCATTCTCTCCCGCATCGGCATTGGACCAGGGCCAGAGGCTCGAGACCGCAGTGTTCAACGCGCTAAGAAGAAGGACTCCCGCGGTGAGGATCGGATCGGTCTGCCGCCTGCTGATCAAAGAGAAGAGCAAAAGCCATGAGGTGGACTTTGTGGCTGGGGACGCACTTCTCATGCGGGCTTATAGCCTGATTCAGGTGAGTGTGGATATGGCAAGTGAGAAAACGCGCGAGCGCGAAATTGCCGCGCTTGATGCCTCGATGGCCCAGTTCGATCTTGGCGAGTCGGCAATCGTTACCATGGATGAGCAGGCCGATATTCCATGCGAGCACGGTGTGGTACACGTTGTGCCCGCATGGAAGTGGCTCCTTGCCTAATCATCTATGGGCCTGTGGGGTCAGGACCTCCTGGCTCCTTCATCACGGTTGGGGAGCACCTTGCTGCGCCAGGCTAGTCCTGGGTTTTGATACTCGGCAGCAGGATCTGCGCGAGGTAGTCGGTCTCGAGTTTGGTCGCGGCGTCTGCGTTGCCGTCTTTGCCAACCAGGTCGTTCTTGATCTGGCTATAGGTGTAGCGGTTGCCGGTCGTAAGCTCGACAAGCTCAATGGCCGTGTCCATGGGGTAGGTTGACACGGGGTTCTGCGTCCGTCCGTTGATGGTCTGGGGCACCACGTACGGATAGACGGGGCCGCTGGCGTAGACGGTATAACCGTTGCCTAGATTGGCCGCGCCCAAAACCGTATCGCCTTCATCGGGCGTAAAGCTCTCGCCCTCGCGCACCGCAACGAGCGTCACGAGCGGCGTATTGGCGTCGTCGCCCAGATAGATGCATAGCGTGCTTCCGTTTTGCCAAGTTGCGACCTTGCCGTACCACTCGACGGGAATATCGAGCTGGTAGAGGTCGGTTGCCTTGTGGCGAGCGTCAGCATCACGGGACGCCTGTGCCTTTTGCGCGCTCACGGCATTGACGGCGGCGTCGCGCCGCGCGGTTGCTGCCTGCTGGAGCACTTTGGCAGCCGCGGCGGAGCTCGCACCGCCCTCCTCGGCATACTTGGCGGCGGCATCGATCTGGTCGTCAGTCACCGTGTCGGCCGAAGGCACCTTGAGCTTAAAGGTGGCCTGGGCACTTAAATCCTGTCCATCGCTCTTAACGGTGACCTGCGTCTTGGTGGTCGGGACGGTATAGATGGTGCCGTCGGCCGCGATGGGGGAGGCAGCGATGGAGAGCGTGTAATCGCCGGGCAGCAGTTTGATGCCGCGGCCGTGCTCGTCAACGTAGAGTGTTTCGCTCACAGAAGAGCCGTCGGAGTCCTGGCCACTCACCTGCACGGGGATCTTTGAGCCAGTGGAACAGTCGAGGCCCGCGGCCTGCACGCCAATCTGCACTGACATCATCGTGTGGGCATTGGCGGCGACAGTGGCAGCCTGCTCTTGCTGATATCCGTTCCAGGCAGCATAGCCTGCGCCGCCGGCGACGAGCGCGACGGCCACAACGCCGGCAACCATCAGGTTGCGGCGCTTGGGCGACATCTTGCGATGGCGAACTTCGGCCTCGCGTGCCGAGGGAACGGATGGTAGGGGAATATCGCCCATGGCGATGGTCTCGTCCACGGCTGGTGCGGAACCCAGGCCAGGAAGCTCGCGGGTCAGCGAATCCTCGGCCGGTAAGCTGTCGAGCAAGACGGTTTCCTCGCCCGTGTCGGATTCGGGCTGGTTGCCGGCCTCGCTTTCGGTGTCTTCGTGATCTGCCTCATCCTCGGCAGGCTCAACGTCGCCTGCATCCTGATCATCGGATTGCGCCTCGGTTTCCGGCTCATCCTGCACATCAACGCCCGAATCGTCAAACGCAATCTCATCGAGTGAAATCCGGTCTAAGCTCTCCAAGGCCTCAGCGCAAGCTTCTGCATCTTGGGCCGCATCCTCTTGGCCCATCGTCTCATCTTTCATATATCCCCCAAGCTCAATATCGGGACAACACTGTACCCAAAAATGGAGCCATATAAAGCGCGTGCGAAATATAAGATCCGATTTAACTCGAGCGCATCGTTCGGCCGCATCCTCGCGGCGGCAAAAGGCCCCCGGAACGCGAACGATGAACTGCACCCCAAAACTTGGACGGCTTAAATAAGAACTACGCCGCAAGGGACTGTCTCCGGAACTCCTCCGGGGTCAGTCCCTTCAGTTTAACCTGGCGCCTCCTCGTGTTCCAATG
>CABUTO010000027.1 GCA_902494535.1 uncultured Collinsella sp. | reverse complement strand
TGGAGTGGGAAGGATAAACTGGACTTTCTTTTAAGGATCCTCAAGCGTATTGCCGCTCGTATTCCACTGGAGACATGTAGCCCAGGGTGGAATGCATGCGCACCCTATTGTAATAGAGCTCTATGTACTTGAAGATGTCCTGCTTGGCCTCGTCCCTCGTCCCATAGCTCCTCTCTTTCACCAATTCCCTTTTCAGCGTCTTGAAGAACGACTCGGCCACCGCGTTGTCCAGCGGCGTGCCGGGCCTTGATACCGACTGGGCTATGCCATGCGAGTCCAGACACCGCTGGAAGGAACGGGAGGTGTACTGCGCGCCCCGATCGTCATGGAAGACGAGGCTGCCGTCATCTGGCGGACCCTCCCTGCCGACCGCCTGCTCCATCGCGTCGATCGCGACCTTCTCGGTGATGCGCTCGGACATCGACCAGCCCACGACCTTGCGGGAGAAGGCGTCTATCACGGCTGCGAGATAGAGCCACCCTTCTCTTGTGGGTATGTAGGTGATGTCGCCCACCCAAAGCCTGTTGCGCTCGCCCACGGTGAAAGCGCGCTCTACCAGGTTCAACCGAGGGTCTCCCGGCTCGACCTTCTTCTGGATGCGGTGTTTTCGGGTCGCGCCCTTTCCGGCAAGTCCGAGCTTCTGCATGATGCGGAGCACGCGCTTCTCGCTCACGACGATGCCGCATTTTCGCAGTTCGCGGTTGATGCGCCGGTAGCCGTAACGGCCCTTGTGCCGCTCGAAGGCCTCGACGACGAAACCTTCGATCGCCTCCCGCTCTATCTGGGCGTCGGACTTCTTCCGGCCGAGATACTCGTAGAAACCGGATTTCGAGACTTTCATCAGCCCGCATGCCTTCTTGATGGGGCCGATCTCGCCCCTATGCTCTTTGAGGAACTCGAACCTCACGCATGGTCTTGACTCAAGAAGGCCCGGAAATTTTTTAGTATCTCGTTCTCGCGCTCGAGCTCCTCGACCTTCTTCTTGAGCTTCACGATCTCGTAGTCCTTGTTGATCTTCGGGGAGCCGTTTCCGGGGAACGCGCCGTCTCCCATCTCCTCGTATTCGCGGGCCCATCTTCTCAGCGTCGAATCCTTTATGCCGAGTTCCTCCGATAGGCCTTTGACCGTCATTTCCCCGGACAGGACCACCTTTGCCGCCGAGACCTTGAACTGCCTGTCGTATCGCTTTCTTCTTTGGGTCATCTTGAACACCTTTCGCTCTTAACTAGGTGTCCAATTCATCATACCCACTCCAAGTTCGCATCTATGCCGAGGACGAAGTCCTGGCGGGGATTCAGGATGCGCAGAGGAAGCTTACGGCAGAAAACCCCGACAGAGTCGTGACCGTCGGCGGCAACTGTATGGTGTCGCTTGCCCTCTTCGATTACCTGCACGGGAAATACGAGAACGTTGGAATCGTCTGGATCTATGCGCATCCGGATGTATCCACGCTGAATGATGACTACCCCAACGCTCACGCCATGGTACTTGGCAGCCTTTTGGGAGAAAGTCATCCCGGTCTTCGGCGGCGAATAACGCGAATGTCCGCAGGCAGACTCCAATCTGTGCGCGGAGAAGCTGGGCGACGCAAACAAGATTCCTCGACCCGAGCATGGAGATGAATCCGTCTATCAGTCTCATCGCATACTCAGAGGAGGATGCCAGATATAGATCCCATTGGGTAAAGTCGCCGTTCATAAAGGGAATCACTGCATTGCGCTCGGCGACTCTCAAGGCACTCAGGCTTTGTTCTATTTTCTCAGCTTCTTGTTTGAACTGTTCGCTATCCAAAATGCCCCCAAATGCCGGCTTCTCAACAAATCAGAAAAAGCATTGGCTATACTGATGCGGACAGTTCCGGGAGGGGTGCAAGAGGCGGAAGGGCCGTAATGGGTGAGAAGGGCGAGCGGCCGGAGCGGGTGTTCCCCGGCAGGACAGACCCGTGGTTCATAGCGGCCATGGTGATTGTGGCGGGCGGTTTATCCGCGGCGTGTATCGCGTGTTTCCTGAGCTCGAGTCCCGCGCTCCTATGGGGCTGGCTCGCGCTGCTGCCCATCCCGGCCCTCGTGGCCCTGGCTGCCCTTCCCGTCCGCAGCAATCGCCTCGAGCTCTACGGCGACCGCCTCGTCGTCGTGTACGCTGGGACGCGTTCGGTGATACCCTACGCCCACGTGCGGGGCGTCCGGCGCACCAGGACGCTCTGGGCGGGGACGGCCAACTCGCTCGACCGCGTCTACATCGAGGCGCCCTACGACGGCGACGCCATCGTCTCGGTCAGAGACAACGACGCCCTCGTGGCGGAGCTGGGGCGCAGGTGCGGCCTTGGGCCCGGCGCCTGACGCCCCGAAAGGAAAAGAGGATGGACGTCCCGCACTGGCCCTACTGGAGGAAGTATTCCCTCGGCGGCACACAGGTCTGGTACGCGGACTGGGGCGACTGCTCCTTCGACACTGGTCTACATGAGCCCAGTTGAGTTCAGGAACGCAGGGCTGTCCCTGTAAAAAATGTTTAAGCAACCGTTGCAAATCCATTCTCCCGCGCAGAGAGCCCCGGGTAGGCCGAGCTCGCGTCGGGCATGTAGCCCATACGCCTCCGGGCGGCGGCAAGCCCGCGCCCGCCGCGCTCGCCGAACAGCTCAACCGAGCCCGAGCTGGGGCTGGCGGTGCCAGTGACGATACAGATGAGCGTTGACTTCCCGGCGCCGTTTTCGCCGATGAGCCCGTAGACGCGCCCCGCCTCGAGGGCGAAGTCGATGGGGCCGAGGACGGTCCTCCCGCGGTACGCCCTCGTGACCCCGTGAAGGCGGAGGGGCATGGCTGTCGTCGTTGCGTTCCTTTCTCCTCGGATGGATTTTGGGTATGCGTCATGGGCCCCCGCGCGGGACGGGGAGCGAATCGACGCAGACTCGAGGCCGGTTGGGTTGGGGTTGAGGTCCGGGTTCCACAGGCTTGCACAGCCCGACGGACGGGGCGTCCGGGCACGCTATGCTTAGGGAGCGGTGGGCGCCTCCGGGGCAGCAGGGGACTCGGACGCGGTGATGCCGGAGGTGTCGACCTCGCCGATTCCGGCGAGCTGCTCGATGAGGGGGAGGCCCGTCGGGTCGTCCACCTCGACGCCGCCGAGCACGATGGTGCTGTCGCGCGTGTCGATTTGGGTTGTGAACACGGCCGGGTCGAAACCCGAAGCGATAAAGCCAATGCCCGCGAGGACAACACCCGCGGCAACGAGCCCGCCCGCCACGGCGAGGTAGATCTTCTTCGCGCTGGTCATGGTACTCACTCCTTTCTACGCCGCGAGATGCGCGGCAGCGCCGCCCTTCTCGCCCTTACCCTTCCAGAAGGGCGAGGCGGCCTTCCTCGCCCAGAGCGCCGAGAGGCGCGCAATTTGTTTTGAGGCGGCCCAAGCGCCAGCACCAACGAAGAGCGCCACGCCGACGAGGCCGAGCCCCACGCCCGCCGAGGCGAGGGCGTACGGGAAGTGGCCGATGGTGACGCCGCTTACGGCAAGCAGGAGCTCAACTACGCCCACGCCCCCGAGTGCCGCCGCGACGATCCACACGCAGAGCGCCAGCACCCAGATGCAGATATAGACCGTGACGGCCACGGCGGCGAAGGCGGCGAGCAGCGGCACCCACACCGGGGAGCCCACGATGGTCAGCACCCACAGCAGCGCGGTGCTGCGCCGGCGCGTCCTCGCGATCGCGCGCGGCACGGCGGGCAGGTCGTCAAGCGTGGCCTCGGCAACCTCGCCGGGGGCGCCCATGGCGGCCACGGCCTCCTCCTCGCTCATACCGTCCTCCATGCGGTCGGCGATGGCCTCCGCATAGAACGCCTTGGTCTCCTCCACCTGCTCGGCCGGCAGGCAGGCAAGCAGCTCGCCCAACCGGCCCAGAAACTCATCGCGCGTCATGGTGCGCCCCCTCAACGTATGCGTAAATCTCCCGTACGGACGGCCACTCGGCCAGGAACTCCTCGATGCGCGCACGCCCATCGTCCGTGATGCGGTAGTACCGGCGCAGCCGCCCGTTGTGCTCGGCAGAGCGCGCCGTGATGCACCCGGCCTTCTCCAGGCGCTTGAGCAGCGGGTAGAGCGTCGACTCCGTGAGCCCCATGCTCGCCGGCACGTCCTTCACGATCTGGTAGCCGTAGGACTCCTCGCCGGAGACGGCCGCGAGCACGCAGGCCTCCAGGAAGCCGCGCTTCATCTGGGCCTCCATCCGCACACCTCCTTTCGTCATATACTATGTTATACACACTATACGATGCAAAGTATTAGACGTCAACTCTCATCGCGAAGATTCTCCGGCCCCTGCGCGCTGCGAACGTGATGTCGCGGGGCGGTTGGCATTATGCATGAAACGTCAAGTAACGCTCTTTTGATCCACTTCCACTCGGCCCCATATGCCTTGTACAACGCCCCCTTCGACCTCGGGTTCAAGAGAGCCGCTAGGCTGGACGTGCCGGACGGTAAGGTCCTGGACGCCATGGTGGACTTCTCCGATGCCATGCGGGCCATGGGTCTACGCCGATGGAGGCCCACGCACGCGGCAGGGCTCGCCCGTCACCGCTGGTCGCCGGACGGTCCCCACGCCCCGCTCGCCAACGCGCAGGCGACAGCAGCAGTCCAGCGCTGGCTGGAGACGACGGAATGCCTAGAAGATGCGTTTCCCATCGCTGCGGCAGAGCTTTTTACAGGGGTGGCAATTTTTCCGAATGTCGAGGTCAGCTAGGCTTCGGTAGCCACCTTGGGAGCATCGACAATAGACTCTTCCTTTATACGTTCGGCATAATCGTAGGCGATACTCACAAATTCCAGTCCCGAGCAGCAGGGGTACAATTGCTGCTATTGTTGCCAGCTGTTGGGAGATGGATGATGGACTGCGATGGCTACCCATGCGTTCCCATGCCGTTGATGTGCACCGCCTTTGTGCCGGGGCAGATTGACGCTGCGGTTGCAGGCATTTCCGACCCCGATTCGCGCACCATCGCCACGGCAGAAGCGCTGTACTTTCGCGGACAGGCCGCCCTCGCTGCCAAGACGGCGCGCCCCTATCTTGACGCCACCGACCCCGCACTGCGCTATTCCGCATGCTTTATCTGCGGATACGCCAGTCTGTCGCTCAACCGTATCGCCGACGCCCGCCGGTGCCTTGCGGGCATCCTTGATGTGCCCACCGACGAAGAATCGCTCGCCGTCCACGCCACGCATATCCTGTTCGCCTCGGCCGCAAGCGTCCTGCTACATCTGCCTTCCCCGTATTCTGCCGAAGAGTTTTATCCACTTGCGGCGCATCTGCCCGAAGGCCTGCGCCTGTTCGCCAGCTACGTGATGGCACACGCCTTGTATCTGCGCGGCGAATACGGCCGCAGCCTAGGCATGGCAGAAAATGCCCTGATTATGAAACAGGGAAGCTATCCGATCTCGGAACTGTTCCTGCACCTGGCAGCTTCCATGGCATGCATGAGCCTCAAGGACATCGACGCCGCAAAGGCACACTTCGGAACCGCTTGGAACATTGCACGTCCCGACGGCCTTATCGAGCTCATTGGCGAGCATCACGGCCTTTTACAGGGACTCATCGAGGCGTGCCTAAAAACGCAATACCCTGACGACTTCGCTCACATCATCGAGATCACGTATCGATTCAGCTACGGTTGGCGGCGCATCCACAACCCCGATTCGGGCGAGGACGTGGCCGACGATCTAACGACCACGGAGTTCACCATGGCCATGCTCGCCTGCCGTGGGTGGACCAACGCCGAAATCGCACGCCATATGGGAGTATCGCCGGGCACCGTCAAAAACCGCCTATCCGGCGTATACGCAAAGCTTGGCATCGGCACGCGCGCGGAGCTGGTCGCGCATATGTTGCGTTAGCGACCGGGCTGCCAAGCGCATCGAACGCGCTCCGGGGGCCTGACGCTTTCGCGCACTCAAATTGGACATTTTGGCCATGGAACGGCACTACCGCCACGGGGCACCTTCTCGCAAAATTGGATTATTTCCTCCGATGTTTGCGGGATGGGAGCCAAAGATGCTTGATCGCCGTTCGTTACTTGTTGCCGGAGCGTCCTCGCTGGCGAGCATTATGTTGCCGCGCGTGCCGGGAAGCGCAAACGCCTTCATACTGCCGTTCGCCCCCACCGAGGCATACGCCGACGAAGAAGACCCCTTCAAGGTCTTGGTCCTCTCGCGCACCATGTTCGGTGTGGTCGTGGTCGACGTCGCCAACAAGAATACGCCCATCACGGGTGCCCAGGTCACGCTCACATCGCGCTATGCCGCAGGCAAGCAGCTCACCGCCACGACCGATGACGAAGGCACGGCCATCTTTGAGGTCGCGCCGCTTTCGGAAGGCTACGTGGACGAGGCGACGCTTCTCGACGCGTACGACTTTAACGGCGGCATCTCCATTAGCATGGCGGGCTACCGTGATGTCGAGATTCCCCTTGCGCGTATCCAGGGCGGCACCGCCATAACCGCGCCCACGCGTCCGCTTTCCGACGGCGAGCCGTACTTCCGCCAGCTCACATTCGACGAATGGGACATCCAGTACGCCGACGCTACGTTCATGGCATTGCCGAAGGACGACACGGCAAACGACCAACCCGACACGCACGCCTTTACCGTGCAGGCACATCTGCCACAGGGTGGACAGGCAACGCTGCGCATCAACAAAGTGATGCCCGCTGCGGGCAGCTCATCCGAAACCGTCACGCAGATTGGCCAAGTCAAGGCCAGCGCATCGGGCGCGGATAATCTGGCGACGTTCACGCTCGAAGACAAGTTCCTCGATGCGGCATCGGGCCTTCTGGAGGAAGGATGCAAGCTGCGCTTTGTCCTCGACTACCAGGACAAGACCTATACACTCTCCTCCCCCATGGCCGTTGTCACTGCGCCGGCCGCAAAGGCGGAATCGGGCTCGACCACTATCGTCCCCACTACCATGGACCAAGAGATCACTCCGTTTGATTTCCCGGCGGCGTTTCCCGGCATCGGCGGCAACAAGTTCACCTGCTGGATGCCCTCGTTCCCCATTCTGTTCGATTTCTCGTTTGCCGGGTACGTGCTGTTTGGCGGAGGATACAAACCGGTCGGCTACATGAACGATTCGGGCAATCCGGATCCGGAGTACTGGAAGAAATCGCCGCGTGAATCGGGCGCCAAGCAGGCAAACCGCTACCTCGACGAGATGGAGGGGAAGTGGAATCAGTACAAAAGCATGAGTGCCGGTTCGGGTACCGATCCAAGAAACACCAAGCTCCTTCGCCATCATTGCACGCTGCTGTTCACGATGGATATCGCCACACAGCTGTACGGCTCGCTCGCCTACGATTGGGTGGGCAAAACCTGGGGTAACAACAACGACCCCGCATACGGCAATATTAAGGCCCTCTTCCAGGTAAGAACCGACCTCAATTGGACCGAGCAGTTTACCCTAGGACCGGTGCCGTTTTTCCTAAACGTCAACCCCTGGGTGCTGGCGAAGCTGGCGCTCGCCGTGGGCGCCCACACGCACGGCAGCGGCGCAGCGTTTTTTAAAAACATTTCGCTCGACTATTCCAACACCTCGGGCTCATTCACCATCCAGATCGGGCTCGCCGTCACCTTTGGCGCCGGCGTTGCAGGCGTCGCTTCGTCCGCTGTGCGCGGCGCCGCATCCCTCACGCTGTTCATTGGGTACGAGAAGGCAGATGGACACCAGCTTCCGCGACTGCGCGTAGGTGCAGACGTCGATGTCGATGTGATACTCCAATTCGTAATGTTCAAGTGGACCACCAAGGCCTGGTCGGGGTCGTGGCCCACACTCCTCGATTCGTGGAATATGTCGGTGAACAATGGCAACCAGTATGTGCTCCAGCGCTCTGAGCTCGCATTGGGCGGAGATACGCCTTACACGTTGGATGCCTGCTTCGGCACGCCCGGCAACATCGAGGCGGGCGGCGTGCCGCAATTTATCGCATCGGCCACCATCGTCACCAACGCCGAGCTGCTCGCACGCGCCGAGGTTAAGGCCACAGCCGTAAACGTCGCGCCTGTCGCGCGCGATTGGGATCAAGCGGTCACGCGCATTGAGCTCGAGGCAGACGCGGAGAGCGACGACACGGGACAGGTCGAGCATTTCGTCCACGTGCTGATGGAGAACGATGAAAATGCCGCACCGATGTATGAGTACACCTACATCGGTCAGGCAACGAACGCCGTCGCTGACCCGAACGCCAATTCTGCCGGCGTGTCGGAGGACGAGCGTGGCGGCATCAAACCCTCGAGCGACAACGTGCTGTTTGCCGGCGTGCTCAGCGAAGCCCACATGAAGCTGGCAATGATTGCCGGCGTAGAATGCCTGTTCCGTATCGCCTCGGTGCGCTACGGCGAGAATGGTCGTTCGCGCCTGGTGGTGCATACAAAGACGAACGGCACGTGGTCCGCTCCCACGCCCGTGGACTTCCCCCTTGGGTTTGGCGAGGGTGACGTGGAGCGCGACGGCATATACGATTACGACTTCGACGTGGTGGAATATACGGACGGAAGAGGAAACCAGGACGCCTACGTGCTGCTGGTCTCGGGCGAGCGCCCCGCCGGCGACAACACCCATTTCGATACGGCGAGCACATCCGGCATACTGTCCGTTGTGCGCCTGCGCATAAGCAACGACGGAGTTCGCGTGGTATCGCACACGTCGTGGCGCAGCATCTCGCGCGGCCACCTTCAGGAGGATGGCTACCATTGCCTGCAGTGCCCACGCATCACGGTGGGCAAGACACTTGTCGACGGACGTCTGTCGGGCGCCTACCTCCACCGCCACGGAGCCACCGCAGAGAAGGCGCTCGGCAGCGAGGCTGAGGTTGCGCTGGAGTGCTTTACCCTGTGGTCGGACGTTTCGGGCGACAGCCTGACGTTCCGCCAAGTTCTCCGCTTTCCGCAAGCACCATCGAGCATCGAGCTGGGCGAGCCCGAGAATATCAACGGCAAAATGGTGGTGCCCGTTGTGTACGAGACCGCAGACGGTTGCGGCTGCGCATCGTACGCCGTGATCGGCCAGTCCATCGCGGGCTGGGGCGTTATGTCACCAGACGCCACGGTACCCCACGCGGTGCCGTGGCCACAACATTCGGGCTTTTTGGCAACCGTCAACGAGCAACTGCAGCATATTACTTGGACGCGAGGAGCATCGGCATTTGCAACGCAGCCCGTGGGTGCCGCAGGCTGTGGCCCGGTATCGTTTAGCGTAAGCAACAACGGCAGGTGCGTGCTCTATGTAGAGAACACCGATGGCAAGGTGGGACAAACCTACGACGAAGAAGGCAACCCGGTAGCAGTGATGGGCAAGCACTTCCGCATCTTCGCCAGCACCTTGGCAGGCGATCTGTTCACGGAGCCGTTCGTGATGTGCGAGCTGGACCATCCCGTCGATCAGATAACGACATTTTTGACGTCGGGAGGCGTGCTCTCCGCGCTCGCCACGCACATTGTGAGCGCGGAGAAGAGCGAGGCAGAGCTGCACGGCATCGAAGTGCCCTTGGTGGCGTGTGCCACTCCGACGGGCGCCGTTGCTACCTCGGGCGCGGTGGTGCCCGGAGCAGCAGGCGAATCCTTCATGGTCACGGTGCGAAACGACGGCAACACGCTGCTCACCGCCGGCACGATCGATCTGTACCGAGAGGGCTCCAGCCAGCCGTTCTCCAGCGCATCCATCGGATTCGGAGTGAACGCACGCATGGCTTCGATCTACGATCCAGAGCTTGCCGAGGACGCTTCGGCCAACGATATGGCACACGTGAAGTACGCGCTCGAGACGCTGGGCGCACGTTTTGCAACGCACCCGCTGGTAGCCGACAACGGCAACGCCGCGCTGGCACCGGGCTGCACGGCACAGTTCCGCATGAGCTTCGCCATCCCCGAGAGTTGGAGCGACGAAGTGGGCAAACGCGTAACGCTGTATGCGAAGGCGCGTAATCTGGTGGCGCTCGATCCCGTAACGCTCGAGGAAATTCGACCGGGCGCAAACTCGGCGCTGGGTGCCGTACTGCACGAACTTCATGTGTCCGACGCGGCATGCGAACGCTCAGAAGTTCAGGTCGGCGTATGCGACAGCGCGGATACGACAGGACTTCATGACGCCCCGATGACAGTGGATGGCGATGGTGGCTCGAGTGGCGGCGGTACTGACAAGGGCGGCGACTCCGGCGGAAGCAGCTCCGGCAGCGGCAAGGACCACGGCAATAACAAGCGCTCCGGAAAAGCGGGCGCGCTTGCGGGCACGGGCGATGTCAACGCTCCCCTTACGGCAGCCGCAGCAGCACTCGCCGCGGCTGGCGCCGGCCTCGTAGCCTACAGCGCCCGCCGCACGGCACTCGAAACCGACACCGCCAATGAGGCCAATTCGGATAGGCCTCGCTAACTCCTAGTTACTTTTGTGAGAGACGCCGACTCGGCTCATCGAGCACCAAAAAGGGCTGGCCCCGATAACTCGGAGCCAGCCCTGAGTCGCCTGACATGGGAATCACAGCGCTACTTGAGCTTTAGCGCCTCCATCATGGGCACGGCGGCGTCCCAATCGATCTTCCAGCCAATCGACACGCGGACGGTTTCACCCGTTGCGGGAGCCGTCGCAAACAGCGTATGGCCGTTGTCGGGACCGGTAAAGCGCAGCCACGTTATGCCGTTGTACTCGACCTGGTCGGTTGTTGTCTCCTTGCCTTCGTAGACCTGCTCTAGGCTTGCAACCTCTTCCTCCGGCGAACGCGGGAAGATACTGATGTGCAGGCGTCCTCCAGTCTCGTCGTGGAAGAAGTCTGCCTTTTCGCGCTCTTCGTTGGACGAATCCAGCGTGTACCCATCGGCGGCCTCGATACTGTACGATGCGCAATTGATGCCGGTCATATTGACCGCGTCACCAGAATCGGCCACGCCGCCGGCCGCCTTAAACTCCTTGGTCTCGCATCCCGTGGTGTCAAAGTGCATGGCCTCATGATTCTTGGCGGGGGCGTAAGCGTCTACGAACTCGACAGTGATAGGCCCGTAGTACGCTGTCTTGGGCGCCCAGAAATACACGTACTCGACGGTCTCGCCCGGGCCGATATCTGGCCTCTTGGAAAGATCGATGCCCTCGTGAAGCTCATCGGGAGCCTCGCTTGCAACGTAGTCGAGCACGGCCGCCTTGCCAGAAGTAAACAACGGGTCGCCTGCCTCAAGATCGCCCTGGGCAGCATGCACGTTAAAGGAGTCAAACGTCCTGTTCTTTGCATTGTTGTTGGTGATCTTGACGTGTAGGTAAAAGCCGTCCTGCAGCTTAGCGTCGCCGCGATAGAACGTACCGTGAGCCACCGACTCATAGGTAATGTCAGCCACCTCGACCGTCTGCGACTCATAGGCCTTCTTCTCTACGGGAGCACTGCCGCTGCCCGAGCTGCCAGCCGAGCCACTCGGCGCATTACCGCCGCAGCCGGCAAGCGTACACGCCAGCACGGCCGAAAGCGTCACGGTGGGAATTCCTAACAGCAGCTTCTTCGTCATGGGCTTCATCATCCTCACCGCTCCTTTCGGCTTGCCGCTCATCCGTTGCCCGAATCGCAAGTCGACTCCGTGGCATCGGCTTCCACCATGAGCGTATGGCAAGAAGCAGCGCCGGCGAAGTGACCCGTGGCCCAACTAGCAACCGCCCAGCATCCCCTATGGACCAAAAAGGCTCGTATACGCACGCCCTCGGCCCATAAAATGAGACGCCTGTCCCAATGTTCGATTTGAGCCATCCACGCGGCACTTTTCGACAAACGTATCCAGCCGCAAACAAAATGAAGCGGGCTCATCCGTCTTCAAACTTACTCGGGCAGAAACGAGTAAGTGGAATTCATCGGTAAGGAGCGTGGGCTCACCCGCATTATTAAGAAGACGCTCAAGGCGCCCGAGCAGCGCAATGATTTAGATAGGCGTCCACCGCCCGCTATTCGACATCCGACCCCTCCCCCATCAGCCATCGGGCGAGGTCGACCACCTTAATCCCCTCATAATCAACAGCCTCGTGCTTTGTTCGCGCAATGACCATCTTGGGATACGCATCACGTATCGCAAGCAGAGGTGCCACTTCGCGCTCAAAGGTTTCCTGACGCGAAATGTCATCGCTAACTTGGATATACACTCGCTCATCGCGACGAATTGCCACGAAGTCGATTTCCTTCTTATAAAGCACCCCGATATAGATTTCCCAACCGCGTCTTAGGAGCTCTAAAGCGACCATATTTTCATATACATGCCCGAAGTCGAGTTTTTTAGTTCCAAGTTTTGCGTATCTGATTGCATGATCCGATAAATAGTATTTATCACCCGAAGCGAGGTACTTTTTACCGCCTACGTCATAGCGGCGCACTCGATAGAACGCAAAGGCCTGGCATAAAAATCCGAGGTACTGGGCGAGCGTTGCCACGGAAACGCGCGTTCCGGCAGCATCCAGCGCAGCCGCAATCCCACTAACAGAAGATATGTTACCGATATTGTCCATTAGGAAATCGCATGCACGTTCTAGTTGCACTTTGTTACGAACCCCATGCTTTTCTTCCACATCACGCAAAACCAAGACATCTAGCACGTTCGCAATATATCGATAGCGAGCTCGCTCGCTAGGATACAAATACGAGCCAGGCATTCCGCCCTCTCTCAAATATCGGTCAAGCGCTTCGTCCGGGTTATGAATTCCGTGATATGTCGAAAACTCAAGCAAGGAGAACGGAAATACTTCGACCTCATATGTCCGCCCGCGAAAAAGCGTCGCCAAGTCACTCGAAAGCAAGAATGCGTTGGAGCCAGTAACGTAGATATCGTATTTACCCGATGCATGAAGGCTATTGACCGCTTTTTCGAACCCAACGCAGGTTTGCACCTCATCAATCATCACAATGTTATCGAGGCCCTCGCAATAGCTTTCCTCAACGTAGCGATACAATGCTCGATAATCCGTTAGTTCCTCGAATTCGAGGAGATTGAAATTGATGCGGATAATATTGGCATCGGGGCCGGCCTCACGAATGCGATCGGCAAGAGCTTCCAGTAGAACAGATTTGCCGCACCTACGAATGCCGGTAATAACCTTGATGTCCGGCGTTCCCTTAGCGCCAAGAAGCGCTTCCATATATTGAGGACGTTCGATAATCTTCATATCATCACCGTTCTATTAAATAAAAGCTCTTCTGATTCGTTTTTGTTTAGTATATATGAGGTTCTACTAAATGGAATCAAATATCTATTGATTTCATTCAGCTATTTTTTCCAATATCGTATTATCAGTCTATATACTCCGAACGATTGTTCGATGGATTTCGTGTTGGTTGGAATCGCCCACGGGCTGGGCTATGCTACTTTGACTATCTATATGACTTAAACGCAGCAAAGGAGCACCGAGAGAGCGAGTATGGCAAAAAACACCGCAAACTATGGTAACGACAGTATCCGCCAGCTCAAGGACGAGGAGCGCGTACGCCTGCGCCCCGCCGTCATCTTTGGCTCGGACGGGCTCGACGGCTGTGCGCATGCCGCCTTCGAGATCCTGTCCAACGCCGTTGACGAGGCGCGCCAGGGCTACGGCAAGCTCATCACCCTTACCGCCTTTCGCGATGGCTCTATCCAGGTAGAGGACAATGGCCGCGGCTGCCCGCTCGACTGGAACCCTTCCGAGAAGCGCTTTAACTGGGAGCTCGTCTTTTGCGAGCTCTACGCCGGCGGCAAGTACAACAACAACCAGGGCGGCGACTACGACTTCTCGCTCGGCACCAACGGCCTGGGCTCCTGTGCGACCCAGTACGCTTCCGAGTACATGGACGTCACGGTTTGGCGTGACGGTAACAAGTACTCCCTGCACTTTAAGAAGGGTAAGGTCGTCGGCGCCAAAAAGAAGGCACTCGAGATTGAACCCAGTGACGAGGACCGCACCGGCACCACCATCAAGTGGCGTCCCGATCTTGAGGTCTTTACCTCCATCAGTATCCCCCACGAGTGGTATCGCGAGACCATGCGCCGCCAGGCCGTGGTCAACGCCAACGTGACCTTCCGCCTGCGCATCGAGGGCGACGATGGCGAGTTTTCCGAAGAGGATTTTTGCTACCCCAAGGGCATCGAGGACTACGTGCTCGAGAAGGTCGGTACCGACTACCTTACCGAGCCCTTCTTTATCGAGGCCGACCGTCGCGGTCGCGATCGCGAGGACCTGCCCGACTACAACGTAAAAATCACTGCTTGCATGTGCTTCTCGCGCACTTTCATGATGCAGGAGTACTACCACAACTCATCGTGGCTCGAAAACGGCGGCTCGCCCGAGAAGGCTGCCCGCAGTGCTCTGACCAGCGCCATCGATGCCTACATCAAGCAACAGGGCAAGTACAACAAAAACGAGAGCGGCATTAAGTGGCAGGACGTCCAGGACTGCCTGGTACTGGTGACCAACTGCTTCTCCACCCAGACGTCCTACGAGAACCAGACCAAAAAGGCCATCAATAACCGCTTTATCCAGCAAGCCATGACTGCCTTCTTTAAGGAGCGCCTCTCGACCTACTTGATCGAGAACAAAGATGCCGCCAACAAGATCATGGAGCAGGTGCTCATCAACAAGCGCTCGCGCGAGAATGCCGAGAAGACGCGCCAGAGCATCAAAACCAACCTGCAGCAGAAGACCGACATGGCCAACCGCGTGCAGAAGTTCATCGACTGCCGCTCCAAGGACAAGAGCCGCCGCGAGATCTACATCGTAGAGGGCGACTCGGCAGCAGGTGCCATTCGCACCTCGCGCGATGCCGAGTTCCAGGGTGTTATGCCCGTCCGAGGCAAAATCCTCAACTGCCTAAAGGAGGACTACCCGCGCATCTTTAAGTCCGACATCATCATGGACCTCATGCGCGTACTGGGCTGCGGTGTGGAGATCAAGGACAAGCGCATCAAGAACCTTGGCGCCTTTGACCTGGACAACCTCAACTGGAACAAGGTCATCATCTGTACGGACGCCGACGTCGACGGTTATCACATCCGCACGCTCGTGCTCACCATGCTCTATCGCCTGGTGCCCACGCTTATCGACGAAGGCTACGTGTATATCGCCGAGTCGCCGCTCTACGAGATCAACTGCAAAGAAAAGACCTACTTTGCCTACACCGAGCTCGAGAAGAACGGCATCCTCAAAGAGATTGGCGACCAGAAGTGCTCTATCAACCGCTCCAAGGGTCTTGGTGAGAACGATCCGGACATGATGTGGCTCACCACCATGAACCCCGAGACGCGTCGTCTGATCAAGGTGGAACCCGAGGACGTCACCAAGATGGAGACCATGTTCAACCTGTTGCTGGGCAACGACGAGGCGGGCCGCAAGCGCCATATCTCCGAGCACGGCAAGGAATATCTGGACCAGCTAGACCTGCAATAGCAGCAAATCGATAACGACGGCCATAAGAAGTTCAAGAGGAAATCGTGGCAAAGAAGAAGACGAAAACCCAGCCAAAGAAAAAGCAGGTCAACGCCGAGAACGTCATCGGCCTGCACTCCGAGGTCACCGACCAGCCGATCACGCAGACGCTCGAGGTCAACTACATGCCCTACGCCATGAGCGTCAACGTCTCGCGTGCGTTCCCCGAAATCGACGGCTTTAAGCCCTCGCACCGCAAGCTGCTCTACACCATGTACAAGATGGGCCTGCTCAAGGGCGAGCGCCAGAAGAGCGCCAACATCGTGGGCCAGACTATGAAGCTCAATCCACACGGCGATGCCGCGATCTACGAGACGATGGTGCGCCTGGCCACCGGCAACGAGGCACTGCTCGCCCCCTTTGTGGAGTCGAAGGGCAACTTTGGCAAGTACTATTCGGGCGACCTGAGCTACGCCGCCTCGCGTTATACCGAGGCCAAGCTCTCCCCCATCAGCGCCGAGATCTTCAAGGACATCGACAAGGACCCGGTCGACTTCGTTGACAGCTACGACGGCGCCATGAAGGAGCCGCGCCTGCTGCCCACCACGTTCCCCAATATTCTGGTTTCGGCCAACAAAGGCATCGGCGTCGCCATGGCATCCGATATCTGCGGCTTCAACCTCAACGAGGTCTGTACTGCCACGATGCATTACCTCAAGGATCCCGATTGCGACCTGCTCGAGTACATGCCCATGCCCGACTTCTCGACCGGCGGCGAGATCATCTACCGCCGCGAGGAGATGGAGAAGATTATCGAGACCGGCCTTGGCAGCTTCCAAATCCGCTCCCGCTGGCGCTGGATTCCCGAAGAGCGCATCATCGAGGTCTACGAGATCCCCTACACCACCAAGACCGATGTCATCATCGAGCGCATCGTCAAGCTCTCCAAGGAGGGCAAGGTCAAGGAGATCGCCGACATCCGCGACGAAACCGACCTCTCGGGCCTGCGCATCGCCATCGACCTTAAGCGCGGCGTCGATCCCGACAAGCTCATGGCCAAGCTCTATCGCTCGACCACGCTCCAGGACTCGTTCTCGTGCAACTTCAACGTGCTCGTCGACGGCTATCCCCGTGTTATGGGCGTGCGCCAGATTCTGCACGAGTGGGTCAAGTGGCGTATTGAGTCCACGCGCCGCCGCATTAACTTTGACCTAGGCAAAAAGTCCGAGCGCCTGCACCTGCTGCACGGCCTCGAGGCGATCTTGCTCGACATCGACAAGGCCATCGCCATCATCCGCGGCACCAAGCTCGAAGCCGAGGTCGTGCCCAACCTTATGAAGGGCTTCGACATCGACGAGACCCAGGCCGAGTTTGTTGCCGAGCTTAAGCTCCGCAACATCAACGAGGAGTACATCCTCAACCGCACCAAGGACATCGCTAAGCTTGAGGGCGAGATTGCCGAGCTTGAGGAGATCCTCTCCAGCGAGGAGAACATCAAGAAGGTCATCAGCGACGAGCTGGCTGCGGTCAACAAGAAATATGTGATGCCGCGTCGCACGGGCAGGATCGAGCCCCACGAGGTCATCGAGGTAAGCCTGGAGCCCGAAGTCGAGGAGTACCCGGTCACCATCATGCTCTCGCGCGATGGCTACCTTAAGAAGATGACGGACCGTGTGCTCAAGAAGGCGACCACGCTCAAGTACAAGGACGGCGACAAACCCTTTATCGAGTTCCCGTCCTCCAACACGCACGAGCTGCTGGTCTTTACCAACAAGAGCCAGGTGTACAAGTGCAAGGTTGCGACGTTTGAGGACACCAAGTCGGCCCAGCTGGGCTCGTACCTGCCGACCGATCTTGAGATGGAACCCGACGAGAGCGTCATCTGGGTCATCGACCCCGAGGACTACAAGGCCGACGTGCTGTTTGTCTTTGAGAACGGCCGCGTGGTGCGTGTCGCGCTTGCCGGATACGTCACCAAGACCAACCGCAAGCGCCTCAAGAACGCCATCTACGGTGGCAGCAAGCTGCTGTATGCCCAGGTGCTCAAGGAAGATCGCGACATCGCGCTGGTCTCGAGTGACTATCGTTTGATGAACTTCAACACGTCGCTGCTCAAGACCAAGACGACTACCAACACGCAGGGCGTCCAGGCCTTTACGGCCAAGAAGGGCCGCTCGGTCACCACCGTCGGCACGACCGAGGAGATTCTTGGCGCCGGCGTCTCGGCCGAGAAGTTCACCGCGCAGAGCCTGCCTTCTGCCGGCGCCCTCATGAAGGAAAATGACATGCCGAGCTTGTTTGACTAAAACAACGGTGGCCAAACCGTCATGGGTTTACAAAGCAGCGGGGGCCGGAGCGCAGCAACATCGCGCTTCGGCCCCGCTCGCTGCAACGTAGCCGGAATAATAGGAATCCCCGTTTTTCACTCCTGCAATCCCACGGAACAAGACATGTTAAGCCGTTAGCAAAACTTGCAAAAGTTAGCAAAAGTTGCAAAAATTAGCAAAACCTGCAAAGGGGCCACCATGGATTGCAGCAAATGTCTCCGCCATGCCAGGCATGCTCGAAGATATTATCGAGCGAACCAAAGAAGCCGCAGATAGCTACCTCTCACAGCCTCACGCGCGCATAAACGGTGTTCAAATTGGCCCAATGGGCATCGATTGGACATATGCTCAAGAGGCCCGGGGCAACTGGCGCACGCGCATGAATGGCGTCTTCAGGCAACTCGAGAAGCATGACATCGGGCTTCTCTCGAAACGACCTATCGGGAGCTTTCCGATAAAGACATTGAGTTTTTGCTCGCGATGCTGCCCGATTCTGGCCCCAGCAGGGTCTCGGAGATAGCCAAACGCATGGGCGTCGCCAGCAACTACGCAAGCCAATACAAACGCCGCCTCCTGGAGGACGGCGTCATTGGAGAGCGCGGGCGTGGTCTCGTTGGCTTTGACATTCCCGCGTTCAGGGAATTCTTGAACGAGAAGGCATTTTAGCACGCCGGAATTGTCCGCGGAAGCATCAACGCATGGCAATCAGCATTCCTCTTGGTAAGGATAGCAAACATTTTCCACCAACACCGATTGCCATGCGTTCTTCTTGCCCTTAGGCGAGCTTGCGAGCGAGCTCTCGCACCTCTTCCAACTTGGGCGACGATGCCATGCTATCGCGCTCGGTCATACCGCTGATGGTGATAATGCCTTGGTCCTCCCACTTGCAGTACGCGCAGGTTGACTTGTACATAGCGATCGCCGCATCATAGACGCCCTCGCTGTGGCTATCGAGCAAAAGGGCCGTCTTGGTGAACGGGAAGCCCGTGGCACCGAAGGCGTACAGGCGGTCAATAGCAGACTTCTCCTGCGCAGTGATATCAAACCAGTAGATGGGCGAAGCGAAGACAACCATTTCGGCGTCTTTCAGTGACTCGATCACGTCGGCCATGTCGTCCTTCTGCACGCAGGTGCCCTCATGGGCAAAGCAGTACTGGCATCCCAAGCAGCCGGCGATCTTCTTGCTGGCAACGCGGACGACCTCGACCGTATGACCGCCCTCGCGCGCGGTCTCGGCAAACGCCTCGACCATGGTGTCGGTATTGGCGCCCTTGCGCGGTCTGCCGCTCAATACAACGATTTTCATAGGATTCCCTCTCCCTCATGCTGCAGGCGCGCAGCATGTTTTCTTGTAACCAAAACGAATGGAGTTAATCAATCGCCTCGTTTCAGCTACTCCCACTCTTTAGAAGAATCGTTGCTGGAGACTTGGCATTGAATCAAGGCACGCCTTATTTCAGATATTCCTCAAAGAATGCCTTCAGCTTTCCAAACGGAATGATGTCCATCTGATCGTAAAGGTCGGTGTGGTTGGCGCCGGGGATAATGAGCAATTCCTTGTTGTCCCCGGTCAGCTTGCTGTACGCGGTTTCGCTGAAATAGCGGGAGTGCGCCTTCTCGCCATGCACCAGCAACACAGCAGAGCGGATTTCGCTGCTATATTGCAAAATCGGCATATTCAAAAATGACAGCGAAGACGTCGCATTCCAGCCACCGTTGGAGTTCAGGCTGCGGGGATGATAGCCTCGCGGAGTTTTGTAGTAGGCGCAATAGTCCGCTACAAACTGCGGCGCATCCTCCGGTAGCGGATCGACCACGCCGCCCGCCAGCGCATAGCTGCCGTTTTTATAGTCCTCGGTGCGCTGCTCATTCAGCGCTTTCCGCTTTTCAAAGCGCGCCTGCTCGGAATCCTCGGCGTCAAAATAGCCGTTGGCGGTCACACGGGTCATGTCGTACATGGTCATAGCCGCGGTAGCTTTGATACGGGTGTCGATGGCCGCCGCATTGACTGCCATGCCGCCCCAACCGCAGATACCGATGATGCCGATACGCTCCGGGTCAACGCTTTCCTGCACAGAGAGGAAATCCACCGCTGCGCAGAAGTCCTCGGTGTTGATGTCCGGCGATGCTACATAGCGGGGCGTGCCGCCGCTCTCGCCGGTATAGGACGGGTCAAAGGCAATTGCAAAAAAGCCCAGCTCTGCCATTTTCTGCGCGTACAGACCGGAGGACTGCTCCTTCACCGCGCCAAAAGGGCCGCTGACGGCGATGGCGGGCAGCTTGCCTTCCGCGTTCTTAGGCACGTAGACGTCAGCCACCAGCGTGATGCCGTATCGGTTATGGAAGGTCGCCTTGCTGTGCTCAACCTTGTCGCTTTTGGGGAACACTTTGTCCCATTCCTGCGTCAGATTCAACTGTTCCATACCTAAACCTCCTTGTCAGTCGCTTTAAGGTATTGCTCGTCGTCCACGGGCTCCAACCACTCGTTGGAGGCCTCCTCGCCCGGAACCTCCACCGCGAGATGGGAGAACCAGCTGTCGGGCGCCGCACCGTGCCAGTGCTTTACGCCTGCGGGAATATTTACTACATCGCCGGGGCACAGCTCCTGTGCCGGTTTGCCCCATTCCTGGTAAAACCCTCGGCCAGCCACGCAGACGAGAATCTGCCCGCCGCCGCTTTTGGCGTGATGGGTGTGCCAGTTGTTGCGGCAGCCTGGCTCGAACGTAACGTTGTAAATGCCGACCTGCTCGGTGGAAAGGGGCGCGAGGTAGCTTTGCCCGATAAAGTACTTCGCAAATGCGTCGTTGGGGGCACCGATGGGAAAGGCCATCTCGTTTTGATGCTTGGTTCTTGCGTCGGCGGCATCGCTATCCGCCCAGACCTCCTTCGCCATGCGAAAGGCCGCCCATGCCTTGGGCCAGCCTGCGTAAAACGCCGCGTGCGTAAGGATTTCCGCTATCTCCGCCCTGGTCACGCCGTTGTTCTTTGCGGACATCAGATGATATTTGAACGAAGAGTCCGTCAGTCCCTGTGCCATCAAGGCAACCACCGTCACCACGCTGCGGTCTCGAAGGGAAAGCCTGTCTTCTCGGCTCCACACCTCGCCGAACAGTACATCGTCATTGAGCTGTGCGAATTTGGGAGCAAAGTCCCCCAGGGCATCTCTGCCCGCTGTCTGTTTGATTGCCATGATCGATTTCCTCCTGTCGATGGTTTTGAGTGCAAAACTGCTTCCGTCCAGCTAAGCCGCGCCTAGACTCCTGTGCCCATTCGTCGCGCCTGCTCAAGAGCGGGATGCCCGCCGATTTCGCTCACGCCGTTCAAGCCGCCGGCGAATACCGTTCCGGCAAGCGTGCGCCTTTGGCGAAAATCCCTTGCGCTCCCGATTTGTATTGACGAAAATAAAGGTAATACCTAAACCTAACTTTAGGTCAAGGAGTAAATTCGAGATTTGTCCGGAGGGACCATGTACACAATCGGACAGGTGGCGGAGATGTTCGATCTGCCCGTTTCCACGCTGCGTTATTACGACAAGCAGGGATTGTTCCCGGAATTGGAGCGAACGTCCGGCATTCGCCGATTCGGCGATACGGAACTCGAGGCGCTTCGGGTCATCGAATGCCTGAAGAAGGCTGGGATGGAGATCAAGGACATCCGGCTGTTCATGGAATGGTGCGCGGAGGGCCCATCGACATATCCCAAGCGCAAGGCCATGTTCGAGGAGCGGAAGGCCCACATGGAATCGGAGATCGCGAACATGAACCGTGCGCTGGATATGTTGAAGTTCAAATGCTGGTACTACGAGCAGGCGATCCAAGATGGCAACGAGGATAGAGTGAAGGCGCTGATTCCCGACAATTTGCCGGAAGAGATCAAAGATACCTACGATAGCGCCCACGCTCAATAATGCCGCCCGATGCTCAAGGGGCTTTGGCAAGGAGTCGTTTAGGCAGACATGCAAAAAGAAAGCCTCCGAACAGAAGGTTCGGAGGCTGTTATTCCCGTTATTTCGCTGATGGCTTTGCTCTATGGCGACGCCGAAACAGCATCAGGCGGTACTCGACGGTATCAAAACGCGAGTTCAGAAGCCAGTTCCCGTTATTCCCATAGGCATAAGCGCATCTGTTCGCGATTGCCTATCGATGCTCTGTCTCGAGCACGGCAGACACCGCATCGAGGAACTCCCGCACATGGTCTGCGGGGTGCGACGAATGAAGCAGCCCGTAAGACACGAGACAGTCCCAATCGGTAGGGACGGTTTTGAGCATGGGGTGGACGTTGGCCCACAACGGCAGCGTCGCAAGCGCGAGGTCCTCGTTCGCGCCGCGATTGAACACCTCCGCCCGATATTGCGGGAAGTCTACGAGCGCGATTTGAGGATGATGCAAGAGTATCTCGTCGCGCACGCGGTCGATTTCGGCGTTCCAGCCCCGGCGTATAAGCATAAGACTGTGATTGTGGAGGTCGTCGAATGTGACGATGTCGCGTTTGGCGAGTTCGCTGTCGACGGGAACGGCGCACCAGAGCGGCTCGCGCGAAAGCTCGAGGCCCAGGCACCCGCGCTCTTTAAGAAAGGCATCGTCGAAAATCCCCGCCACGATATCCATGTCTTGCCCGAGGTTCGCCAAACCGCGCGCCGCCGAGGGTGTGTTTTCAAACGTGACCACCTGAAGGCTCATGCCAGGGCAACGTTCCTTCACCTTCGGCCACAGCTTCGTGAGCGGCGTGCTGGGCGTCATGAGCGACACTCCCACGCGGATGATGCGCTTTTCTCCACGCTCGGCGACGCGGGCGCGTGCGATTGATTCTTGAGAGTACTGCACGATATGGCGGGCGTCGGCGAGCAGCGACCTGCCTGCTCGCGTAAGCGAAAGCCCCTGATGCGATCGGTGGAACAGCGTAAGGCCTAGCCGCGACTCCAGCAGGTTCATCTGCTTGATGACGGCCGTGGGCGTGATGAAGGACTCTTGTGCCGCTTTGGAGAAGCTGCCCGCCTCCGCCACGCGGATGAAAGTGTCAAGCTGTGGGTTGTACATCGATCCTCCTGTCACGCATTATGTGCCGTATATACCCCATGGTTATATCCATCATTCCAACGTGAACTTCTCGCACGTCAGTAAACGCCGTAGCCTTGTATTCGAAAAGTCGCCATTAAGGAGGAGACCATGGAGTATCTGAAGCTCAACAACGACGTAGAGATGCCCATCGAGGGTTTGGGCACCTTCCTCATGACCCCAGACGAGGCCGAGCCAGCCGCAACCGCCGCGCTCGCGGCTGGCTACGAGCACATCGACACCGCCAACGCCTACACGAACGAGCGCGCCGTGGGCCGTGCCATCGCCAAAAGCGGCATCGCGCGCGACAAGATCTTCGTCTCCACCAAGCTCTGGCCGAGCGTCTACGACGCGGGCATGCCGGCGGTGGACGCCACGCTCCAGCGCCTAGGGCTCGACTACGTCGACATGCTCATCCTGCACCAGCCGGTAGGCGACTACCTGGCCGCGTGGCGCACGATGGAGGAGGCCTACCGCGCGGGCAAGGTGCGCGCCCTCGGCCTCTCCAACTTCCCGCAAGACAAGATTGCCGAGGTCATCGAGGTCGCCGACATCAAGCCGCAGCTCGTGACCGTTGAGTGCCACCCCTACCACGCCCAGCGCGACCTGCGCGCCTACCTCGCGCCGTACGGCACGGTGATCGAGGCGTGGTACCCGCTCGGCCACGGCGACAAAGGTCTTCTGGAGGAGCCCGTCTTCGTCGCTCTCGCCGAGAAGTACGGCAAGACCCCGGCCCAAGTGATCCTGCGCTGGCACGTGCAGATGGGCACCTCCATCATCCCCGGCTCCAAGAACCCCGCCCACATCGCCGACAACGCGAACATCTTCGACTTCTCCCTCACCGAAGACGAGATGGCCGAGATTGCCAAGCTCGACGGGACCATGACCTACTACACCGCCACTGAGGAAGCACTCGCGGGCTACCTGGCCATACGCCCCGATTTCGACGCGCAGGAGTAGCGCTCAGACGATAACGGACCAACCAAGCCAACGGAGGAGATGCCCCATGACCGCAAACCCGACCGTGACTAGAAGAAACTTCCTACTCGGAGCCGCGCTGTGCGCAACGATGCTCTCCGGTTGCAACCAGGGTGACGACGGCCAAGCCGCCGCCGAGGACCAGCCCGCCGCCGCGCCCGCTGCAGGCGGCAACGTCCTCGTGGCCTACTACTCGGCACAGGGCCACACCGCTGCCGTAGCTCAGACCATCGCCGACGAGCTCGGCGCCGATCTCTTTAAGGTGACGCCTACGGAGCCCTACTCCGACGATGACCTCGACTGGACCGACGACAGTAGCCGCGTGACCCGCGAGCACGAGGACGAGAGCCTGCGCGACGTCGAGCTTACGCAGGTCACGCCGGACGGCTGGGAGAACTACGACACCGTGCTCGTGGGGTATCCCATCTGGTGGGGCATCGCGGCCTGGCCCATCGACAACTTCATCTCAGGCAACGACTGGGACGGCAAGACGGTGCTCCCGTTCTGCACCTCTTCCTCCTCGAGTCTTGGCCGGAGCGGCGAGCTACTCGCCGAGGCCGCGGGCAGCGGGGAGTGGCAGGAGGGCCAGCGCTTCTCGTCCAGTGTGGACGAGTCCGGGGTTCGTGATTGGGTCGCCGGTCTCGGCCTGGCATAAGCAATTAGAGATGACAGACCGCTGACAATCTGGGAGTTTCGAATGATCCTATACTTCACCGGGACGGGCAACTGCCTCTACGTGGCGCGCGAGCTGGCCGCGGAGGGCGAGAGGGTCCTGAGCATCCCGCAGGAGCTGCGCCGCGAGGGCGAGCTCGCCTACGCGGACGATACGATTGGCATCGTGTACCCCATCTACGGGCACATGATGCCCGACATGGTGAAGACGTTCCTCGAGCGCGCGACGCTCGACACGCCCTACCTCTACTTCGTTTGCACCTACGGCAACCGGCACGCCAATGCCGTCGAGCTGTGCCTGGAGGACGCGCGGGCGGCGGGGCTCAACCCTGCCTACGCAACCACACTCCTCATGGTGGACAACTGGCTGCCCAACTTCGACATGGACGAGCAGCGCGCCCGCATTCCCGAGAAGAAGATCGGCGAGAACCTTGCGCGCATCCGCGCGGACGTCGCGGCGCGCCGCCGCTGGATCGAGCCGGTGACCGACAAGGACCGCGCGGCGCACGAGCAGTTCATGAGCCGGGGCTTGTGCTTCGAGCCGGCGGCGCTGGGCGGATTCCTGACCGTTGATTCCGAGAAGTGCATGGGATGCGGGGCGTGCGCAAAGGTGTGCCCGGCTGGCTGCATCGCGCTCGAGGGCGGTAAGGCCGTCCGTAACGCGCAGGCGGGCTTTGGCTGCAACGCCTGCCTCGCCTGCATGCACGCCTGCCCCGCGCACGCCATCACCTGCGCGGCGGGCGACAAGAACCCCGCGGCGCGCTTCCGCAACGAACACGTGACCCTTGCCGAGCTGCAAGAGGCCAACAGCGGCCGCTGATGCGCTTCTCGCCAAGCCGAAAGCCTGCGGCTTCGGCTTGGTTCATTCAGAAAGAGGAACTATGCACGTGAGCCATCTTTCACGCAGGTCCTTTATCGAGGCTGCCGCGCTCGCTGCGGGCGGGCTGGTACTCGGGGAAGGCCTGGTCGGCTGCGCGGATGTCCGTGAGCTTGGCGGCTACGTCCTCACGGAGGGGTCGCAGACAGACCGCGGCTTCGTCGTTGACGACGCCCTGCAGACGCCATCGGGCAGGACGCTGCACTTCTCGCTCCATGTGCCGGACTCCTACAACGGGTCCGTGCCCTATGCGCTCTACGTGGCCTGCCCCGGCTGGGAGGGGCTCTACTTCCAGGGCGTGGGGGCGAATCTTCAGGAGGACTACCCCTTCGTGGCGAACGACTACATCGCCGACATGATCGTGGCCTCGCCCCAGCTCGACGACTGGGACGAGCAATCGGCGTCAGACGTGGTGGAGCTCACCGAATGGCTGCTCGGTGCCTACAGCATCGATGCGGACCACGTGTACCTGAGCGGATGCTCGGGCGGCGGCGAGACCATCTCCATCGTCTTGGGAACGCGCCCCGAGCTCTACCGCCGCGCGCTTCACACCATCTCGCGCTGGGACGGCGACATCGAGACGCTCGCCGCAGCCGAGGTTCCCGTGTATATGGCTATCGGCGAGAACGATGACTATTACGGCTCCGGACCCGCGCGCGAGGCGTACGAGGAGATTCGCGCCGCCTATCGAGCTCGCAGGCTTTCCGAGGAGCGCATCAGCGAGCTGGTGGTGCTCGATGTCAAGCCCACGAGTTACTTCACCGAGCGGGGCTTTGCTGCGGACGCGGGCCAGCACGGAGCGGGCGGCTACCTCTTTGCCCGTGACGAGGACATCATGGGATGGTTGTTCTCATGACGCGGAGAATAAAGGGACTGACGAGAAGGGCGCTGCGCCGCACGGTCGACATAGTCCTTGCGACCCTGCTTGTGGTTCAGATGTTTTCGCGTTTCTGGGTGCCCTGCTCATGCAGGTAGTCGTCCGCAGCGCCCGTCCGATCATACACTTGGCGAACGAAAAGGGGCGGTGGGCCTCCGTCTTCACGGGCCCACCGCCGCCGAACTGGGTTACGCAAGTCGGGACTACGCGAGCTTCTTCGAGAGCGCCCTTGCCTCGTGCGTGTTGTCGACCATGCCGCCGTAGGTCATGCCGTAGAGCGCGGCGAAGCGCTTCATGGTGTACTCGCCCCAATCGAGCATCTCGCGCGTGGGCGCGCCACCTTGGAACACGAAATAGAGCGTCTTGCCGCTCATACTGCCCTCGCGCACCGGACCGTAGAAGCGGTCGAGCAGGTTGCGCAGCATGCCGGAGAGGTTGTGCCAGTAGACGGGCGACCCCACGACCAGGGTGTCCGCCGCCTCGATGCGCGCGAGCACGTCCTCGAAGTCATCGTCGCCGTAGTTCTGGCCGTAGCCGTAGACCTTGTGCTCGGCAAGATTCAGCTGCTCGTACGGGCGATCGCCGATGAGCTCGCGCGCCAGGCGCGCCGTGTTGCCATCCTTGTTGGGGCTTCCGTTGATGAAAAGAATCATACGTCTCACTCCTTACGTATTGTCTGATACCGCCTTTACCATAGGCGTGAGAAGATCCGGCGAGAAGTTCCTGCTCGTAGGCAGCTTATAACCGTGGGGTGTGTACGTCTTGCCATCCTCATCGCTGCGCCTTCCAAAACGCGAGGGCATCGTCGATCCAGCCCTCTGCCACGGTGTCGACACCCAGGCCAAAGCCGTGGCTCAGGCCTTCGTAAACATGAAACTCCGTGGGCACGCCCGTTGCTGAGAGCGCTTCGAGACGCGCCTGCATGGTGCGCCAGCTCGCGATGCCGTCGCGATCACCCACGCAGGCGTAGGTCGCGGGGTCGGCACCCGTCAGTTCGCTCATGCCGGTGTACTGCATGATGGCCGCCGCGGGCTGGGGCGTTCCTACTGGCGCGCCAAAGGCGGCCGGGCCGTAGCCGCCGACCCATGCCGCCATGCGCGCACCGGCCGAGCCGCCCCACAGCGAATAGCCCGACGTGTCCACGCTGAGCTCGTCGGCGTGCTCGAAGATGAAGGAGACGGCGCGGGCCAAGTCCTCGCAGGCGAGCTGCGCGTCCGGCCGATAGATGACCGCGAACCCGTTGACGCCGGAACGGGCCAGGTGCAGACAGTGCGGGAAGGAGTCGTGCATGGCAGCGACGTAGGCGAATCCGCCGCCCGCGCTTACCACGGCAAACGGTGCAGACGCGCCGCCCGCTCCCTCGGCAGCGAAGCGGAAGAGCCCCGTGTTGGCGAGCGAGGGGTCGGCGGCCTTCTCGGCATCCGTGTAGATGTCGTAGAAGAACGTCCGTTCCGCTGCGCGCTCTGACAGCAGATAGCTGACGACGTCGACCGTGGTGCTCGTATGGATTTCCGAGTACCACGGCAGGCAAGCGGAAAGGTCATCGAGCGTCATATCCTCCGTCGGCGGATGGAGCGTTGTGGGGAAGAGCAGCCGTCCGTAGCCATCGAGCAAAGGGTTGTTGATGACGTCGTAGATGGGCGTGTCCGCCGTGACCGGGCCCGGAGCGGAGCCGCGCGCGAACCCGGCGGTCCCGTCCGACGAGCAGCCGGCAAGGCTGCCCGCAGCGGCCAACCACACGGCAGCCTCCAGAAACGAACGGCGCGGCATCATCGCCGCACTCGATAGACGAGGTGGAGGCCGTCGCCGGCAAGGCGCTCGACGCGCTCAAGCGAGAATACGTGCGAACCGCCGGCTGAGCGAGGCATCTCGTCGAAGACGGAAGCCGTTTCGGGCTCCCCCGAGACCGTCGGGGAGAGAACGAGGCTCAGCTCGTCAAGCACGCCCGCGGCAAGAAACGACATGTCCGTCTTTCCGCCGCCGCACACGAGCAGGCGCTCGATGCCAAAAAGCTCGCGCAGCTTGCGCAGGGCGAGCGGGAGGTCTAGCCCGCGCGAGCCGGCAAGCACGTATGAGACGCCGCGCTCTCGCAGATAGTCGCGATACGCCGGCGATGCCGCCTCGGTGAGGATCTCGATGACGTGCGCGTCCGCACGGCCGGCGCGACGATAGGTCGCAGACTCCCATGCAATCTCCCCGGCGGGGTCGACGGAGACGTAGAACGATCGTTCGTCATGAGGCGCCACGAAGTCCCCCTTGGGCGCGCTCCCGTGGGTATCGAGCGCAAGGGGGCGCGACCCGACGAAGCCCTTCGTGGTCACGGCCCCGTACGCCACGGCGTCCGCCCCGAACTCGACCTGCTTGCGAGAGTACGCGGCGCGTGCGGGCGAGGCGGCGGGGTCGAGCATGTACGCGCCGTCGATACGCCCGTTGAGCCCGGCAAAGACATGACAGACGACATAGGGTCTAATGTTCATGGCTCCCTACCTTACCGTGTGCCCGCCGAAGACCATGAGGTCGAGTCCGTTGAGCAGCCCGTCGATCTTGGCAACCTCATCGTCGGTGAGCCCGACCTCGGCGGCACCGAGGTTCTCGAGCAGTCGTTCGGGCTTGCGACTGCCCGGGATGGGAATGATATAGGGCTTCTTCTCGAGCATCCAGGAAAGGGAGACCTGGGCGGGCGTCGCCGCGTGCAGCTCAGCCAGCTCGCGAACGAACCGCATGAGGGGCTCGGCGCGCCTTTCGCCTTCCTCTGTGTACTGCGGCATGCCATCGCGGTAGTCTTGGGCGCCCTCGAATCTGGTGTTGTGGCTGTACGCGCCCGTCAGAAAGCCGTTCGCCATGGGAGAAAAGGCCACGAAGGCAACGTTCAGCTCCTCGAGCACGGGGAACAGGGATTCGTTCCAGCGTGCCATCATGGAGTAGCGGTTCTGAACGGCGGAGACGGGGCACACCGCATCGGCGCGACGCAGGTACTCCTCCGTCGCCTCGGAGATTCCCCAGGCGCGGATCTTACCTTCCTTGATGAGGTCTGCCATGGTGTCTGCAACGACCTCGGGCTCGACCTTTGGGTCGATTCGGTGCTGGTAGTAGAGGTCGATGTGGTCGGTGCGCAGCCGGCGCAGGCTCTTCTCCACCGAGATACGGATAACCTCGGGGCGCGAGTCCACGAGGATGGTCTTGTCCGGGGCGTGCGTGACGCCGAACTTGGTGGCAATGACAACCTCGTCGCGCACGGGCGCGAGCGCCTTGCCCACCACGTCCTCGTTGTGCGCCTCGGTCCCATCAGCGCACGTGCCAACGTAGCACTCCGCCGTGTCAAAGAAGGTATAGCCCATCTCGTGGGCCTGACGGACGACGCTCGCGGCCTCGTCGTCGGGCATCGGGTCTCCGCTCGCGTGCGTGATTCCCATGCAGCCCATGCCGAGCGGGCTGACTTCGATGCCGCTCTTTCCCAAAACGCGCTTGTCCATTCCTGTTCTCCCTGTCTATGATGTCCGTCATTTGTTTGCGACGCCCACGTCCGCCCGTTCATCGGACTCCGTTAGGCACATCCTCTGTCGATGGCCTTTGCTCTCTCATCGCCAAGCGTACGACCGCAAAGCGCTCGACGGAATCCCCCTTTGGTGCGGTGCCCTGAACCCGCGGGTTATAACCCCGTGCGCACCCCAGCGTTATAGAACCCTCACCAACGGAAACTTCCGCCGGCGCGGCGCCCCTCGTATGGTGGATACGTCAAGTTGCGAGAAAGGAAGGCACCATGGACTACATCACCTTGAACAACGGCGTCAGGATGCCGCAGCTCGGCTTCGGCGTGTACCAGATCCCGGACGCCGCGGAATGCCAGCGCGCCGTGGAGGACGCGCTCTCGGTCGGCTACCGGCTGCTCGACACGGCCGCGAGCTACGGCAACGAAGAGGCGGTCGGGGCTGCCATTCGTGCGAGCGGCCTGCCGCGCGACGAGGTGTTCGTGACGACCAAGCTGTGGATGTCGGATGTGAGCTACGAGGGGGCCAAGCGCGGCTTCGACGCGTCGCTCAAGCGGCTGGGACTCGACTACGTCGACCTCTACCTCATCCATCAGCCGTTCGGCGACGTCTTCGGCGCGTGGCGCGCCATGGAGGAGCTCTACGAGCAGGGCGTTATCCGCGCCATAGGTACAGCTAACTTCTACCCCGATCACCTCGCAAACCTCATCTCGTTCAACCGCATCGCCCCCGCCGTGAACCAAGTCGAGTGCAACGTGTTCTTCCAGCAGCGCGAGGCGCAGGAGTACATGGCCGGCAAGGAGGTGGCCATGGAGGGCTGGGCGCCCTTTGCGGAGGGCAGAAACGATCTCTTCCGCAACGAGGTCCTCGCTCGCATCGGCGAGGCGCACGGCAAGACGGTCGCCCAGGTCGTGTTGCGCTGGCTGCTGCAGCGCGGTGTGGTCTGCATCCCTAAGAGCACGCACCGCGATCGCATGGAGCAGAACTTCGACGTCTTCGACTTCGCGCTGGGCGACGACGAGATGGTCGCCATCGCCGCGCTCGACACCGGTCGCAGCGCGTTCTTCGACCACCACGACCCCGCCACCATCGAATGGATGTCCGGGCTCGTGCGCAACGTGTAGACGAGCGATCAGACCGCACTGATAACTTACTAGGAGGAATTGCCATGAACTCATTCACGTACGACTACCCGGTCAGGAACTACTTCGGCGAGGGGGCCATGGACCAGGCACTCGACGCCGAGATGGGTGCCATGGGCAGGACAGTGATGCTCGCCTACGGCGGAGGTTCGGTCAAGCTAACCGGCGTCTACGGCCACGTGGTCGATAAGCTCACGAGCGCGGGCAAGCGCGTGGTGGACTTCGGCGGCATCATGCCCAACCCGACCTACGGGAAGTGCCAGGAAGGTGCCGCGCTCGCACGCGAGGAGCAGGTCGACTTCATTCTCGCCGTCGGCGGCGGGTCGGTCTTCGACTGCTGCAAGGTGGTCTCCGCACAGGCGATGCTTGACGAGGACATCGAGACGTTCGAGCACGCCGACGACAAGATGCCGAGTTCGTTCATCCCCATGGGCTGCATCGTTACGCTCTCCGGCACGGGTGCCGAGCAGAACAACGGCGCCGTCATCACCAACGAGGAGACGCACGTGAAGGGCGCCTATCTGGGGGCGATGCCCATGTGGGCGGCGCTCGACCCGGCACTCACGCTCACCGTACCGCACGCGCAGTTCATGAGCGGCGCGTTTGACACGCTCTCGCACTGCATGGAGAGCTATTTCGGAAGCCCGCGCGGGCGCAATGTCACCGACGACATCAACCTCGCCATCCAGCGTAACGTCATCCGCAACATGCGGATCATCGCGAACGACGACCAGAACCTCGAGGCGCTCAGCGAGCTCGCATACGACTCCGCCATGGCCGAGAACGGCGTGCTCAAGATCGGCAAGTCAACGGACTTCCAGGCGCACATGATCCAGCACCAGTACGGCGCGTACACCCACACCAACCACGGAATGGGCCTCGCGGTCATCCACCCTGCGCTCTACCGCCACCTGGCCCCCGAGGCGCCCGCGCAGTTCGCCCGCTGGGCGCGCGAGGTGTGGGGTGTCGACGCCAAGGGCAAAGACGACCTTACGGTGGCGCTGGAGGGCATCGACCGTCTGCAGACGTTCATCGGCGAGATGGGGCTTCCCGCGAGCTTCGCCGAAATGGGCTCCGACGCGTCCGAGGAGACGCTGCACAAGGTTGCGGACACCTGCGTGCTCACCGGCGGCTGCGCCAAGAAACTGGAGCGCAGCGAGGTGTTCCAGATTCTGACCGAGTGCCTCTAGATCGGCGGTAGATCCCGATCCGCCTGCACCGAAGGAAACGGGAAGGCTCCACGTTTTTCACGCGGAGCCTTCTGAGTTCTTGCCCGATTGTGAGACCATGCAGCTTGCAGGTGCGGCGGCTGCGAAACGCCCCCATCGGTCGCCATCGGAACCGTACGAAACCGTATGAAAAACAAGAGCAAATGTTCTAAATGTTCTATTACTACTCCCACTCGATGACTAATCCAGTCCGAGTGTTGTCGATGCGTGTCGCGTCGTACCGCCCGAGGGCTGATTCGTGCGCAATTTGGGCGAATTAGGCCCTTGATTCGCGATTTCGGGAATGACTCGATTGATTCGCAAAACCGACGCTCCTATAAGTTGTCAAGAGGCAGTTTGCGGGAGCGTTCTCTCCAATTCGCACAGGAGCTCGTAATACCTCCTCTCCAGTTTCGTCGACCGCCGTTTCCCCCGTTCCA